>CAIJTV010001229.1:0-1645 GCA_903823635.1 uncultured Planctomycetaceae bacterium | reverse complement strand
TCCCTACCGACGCCGCAGAACTCGGCGGCCGTGCGGCAGAGAACTGGCCGTTCACGGCAATACGACTGGAGAACGGCCATACGGTGATCAACTTGACTCACGGCAACAGGACGATTGAAGTGGACGCCGACGGTAAGGTGGTCTGGATGATCGGCAATTCAGACTTTCCCGACGTAAAGCCGTTTGCGGATCCCTGCGGTGGTCAACGTCTGCCGAACGGAAACACCGTGATCGCCAGTTATGCGTCACAGCAGGCGATCAAGGTTTTCGAAGTCACTCGTGAAAAGAAGATCGTCTGGCAATACACGGGCCCGCATCGAGCCCACGAGATTCAGATCCTGACGACGAACGGCAAACCCATTGATGGCAGGCCGTTGAAGTAAGCTGGCCGACTCGCTGTGGAAACGCTCTCTTTGCAACCCATGAAAAAGTGAAGGCCCGGCCATCGCAAAAAAGCGACAGCCGGGCCCCTCAGAAATTTGAATCAAGCCGACAGAGTTACCCGTTCACAGTTTCTCGTTGTCGACCCAATTCTGCCTGATCAGAACTCGCCAAGTACTTCGCCACCCTGGAGTGTGATGAGGCCGACGAGTGTCGCACCGGACATGTTCTCGCTCAGGAAACGGACAGAGCCGTCAGCCAGAAGAGCTTGTACGCCGCCAGTGTGGAAGGAGTACATTTCGCTGTCGTTTGTGCAGTTCATGTTGCAGGTTCCCACGATGGTTGTGGTGCCGCTGCTGCTGGTATTGTTTTGCAGACCTGCTGTGTTAGCACCGTCAACGCTGAATCCTCCGTTGATGTCAGCCCAGCCCCAGCCATCAGCAGTAAACTGAGTGCCAAAAGCAATGTTCCCTGTCCGTGGATTCAGGCCAGGAATCCGTCCGATGTACTGTCGTGGTCGTCCTGCATCTTCCGCGATCAGCATTGTGTTGGAGGTTCCGTCGGTAATGTCGCGGAGTCTGGTACCACCCGGACCACGACCAAGTCCTCCCATTGCATCTCTCGTGTTAATCGAAGGAAGCCCGGCCGCAACGATAAATGCGTTACGCACGGCGTTGACTGAACCGTAGTCGCTGTATCCCCAAATAGGCTGGCCAGTCCGTGAAGCGTTGGTGATACCATCATACAGAGCCTGAGTCGGCAGGGTACGACCACTTGGTGTCGAAGGGCAAACGAACGCAGCCAATTGTGTCGTTGTGATTGGGTCGTTGCCCGGTGCAAACCAGTTGATGTTGAAATTGTACTGAGAATACATCGCAGACTGTTCGAGGAATGGCAGAATCATCACGTTCCATGACTGCTGGAAAACTGGGGTTGAGATATTGATGCGGCTCGGTGGAAACATGTTGTAGCTTCCTTCGTAGTTGTGCAGAGCCAATCCGAGTTGCTTCAGATTGTTCTTGCACTGTGTTCGGCGAGCAGCTTCTCGGGCCTGCTGAACAGCAGGAAGCAGAAGTGCAATCAGAATCGCGATGATCGCAATAACCACCAGCAGTTCGATCAGCGTAAAGCCACGTGAGGCTGATCTGAGTTTGGATTTCAACATGAACAAATTCCTTCCGATTAAGTGTTTCAGGCAGCGAGAACAATTCAGGCTGCTTACAAAAAAAATTCACAACAATGACAATGTGGAATACGTTTGACG
>CAIJTV010001228.1:0-2569 GCA_903823635.1 uncultured Planctomycetaceae bacterium | reverse complement strand
TGGCTCAGCGACGTTCTCTGGCTTGCCCTGTCCGGCTGACAGGTAGACTCGTGCGACTTCAAACAGCTCCGCATTCGCACTGCCATGACGTTCGTTCTGACGTCGACATTGTAGCAGGCTGGGGATCAGGCTTTGACGCAACTGGTTCTCATGACTGCGGCTGGAGTGATTGACTGCCACCGCAGGAATATCACCCAGCGGCCGAAACAGCTTCCGCTGATCTTCGCTGACGAATGACAATGTGAGTGCTTCGGAGAATCCACAGGACACCAGTTGAGTGCGTACGGAATCCTGTACTTGTTCGCGACGAGTTCTCGCGGTGGAAACCACCGGCAGAGTCGCATCGGTCGGGATATGTTCATAACCATGAATGCGTGCGACTTCTTCGATCAGATCGCATTCACGCAGCAGATCGGGCCGCCAGCTTGGTGGTTCAATTGTCACACTTGTTTCATCGCGAGCCACCAGTCGCAAGCCGAGATTCTCCAGAATCTCCACGCTGGTGTCATTCGGAATCTGAATGCCCAGCAAGCGTGAGATTTGAGCAAATCGCAGGCTGATGTGTTCGCGAGACTGCGGCGGAGCCTGACCGGCCACAACCGAACCGCTCAGCAACGTACCACCAGCAACCTGCAGAATCAGTTCGCAGCAGCGGCGTGAAGCCCAGTCCAGTTGCAGTCGATCGACTTTGCGTTCGAAGCGGTAGGATGAAGGACTGTGCAATTTCAGGCTGCGTGCCGTGGCGCGAACGGACAGCGAAGCAAACGCAGCGGCTTCAATCAGCACGTTCACCGTTGAGTCGGAAATTTCCGTGTCGAAACCGCCCATGACGCCAGCGACAGCCACTGGTCGAGTCGCATCGGCGATTACGCACATGTCTTCAGACAAGGTGTATTGTCGCTGATCAATCGCCGTGATGGTTTCACCCTTGACCGCGCGGCGCACAACGATGCGATTCCCACCCAGGCGATCCATGTCGAAGGCATGCAGTGGCTGACCGCATTCCATCATGACGAAGTTGGTCACATCGACGATATTGTTGACTGAGTTAATGCCAACAGCAGTCAGTCGATCACGAAGCCATGCCGGGCTTGGTCCGATTTTCACCCCTCGAATAACGCGGGCGTGATATTCGGGACACAGGTCACTGGCTTCGATTGAGACGGAAGTTACTGCCGAAGCTGGTTCGGTTGATTCTTTGACAGCGGCGGTTGGGACTTTCAGTTTCGTTCCAAACAGCACGGACACTTCGCGAGCCACCCCGATATGTCCGAGGCAGTCCGGGCGATTACTGGTGACTTCAATGTCGATGGCGACATCCGAGCTCGACATCGGTTCGGTAACGTCATGAAACTCTTCCAGATTCAGTCCGGACATTGTCAGGCGATTGGTGAGTTCTTCTACGCTTTGAGGCAGCGAAGTGTATTCCGCCAGCCAGTTCCTGCTCACGATCATGAATGATTTTCCACACTGTGTGAATTGAGGCCGGGTGTTCGCGGGATACCTTTAGGTGATCGCCTCAATCGTGGCCGCGCACTGAACACACACTGAACCAAAACGAAAGCCTGTCCGAATCGCCCGCGTCGGTCCATTCCCATGCGTGCTCTGCGGAAAAGCGAGCAGTGTAATCAAACGTCCAGAAACTCCAAACCGCGTTAAGGTCTGTTCCTTCCGAAAGATGTTGACAGTGCGTATCAACTCCGTTAAAACCCCGACCGTCTGATCGCCGATGAACGGTACGACAGACGAATTTCCGGCTTTCGATCGTTAGCGAGGGCCTTTGGTAGGGAAACCGTCTTTTTGTAACAGCATGTTTTCAGGGAACTTCAGGTTTCCGCGGAACATGGTGGCAAATCGGGCGTGTTTCCATGAGTTCGTTGGCGTCTTCGTCAGCAGTACGTTCGGCTCCTGCTGGTTTGTCTGCAGGACGTGCCGAAACCATTCAGGCCCTGCGTCGTCAGCTCGTTTCTGCTCAGCAGACTCAATCCTCACAACGCGTCATTCCCACCGGTTTAAAATCGCTGGATCAACTCCTGCCCGGTGGTGGTTTGCCTACGTCGGCTCTGATCGAATGGATCAGCGACGAATCCGGACAGACCGCAGCTTCGGTGGCTCTTCGAGCCGTCGCTCCGTTGCTTAGTCTTCCCGGATGCCTGGCCGTGATCGATGAGCGGCACGATTTTCACGGTAATGCGGCAAAAGCTCAGGGGATTCCACTGTCAAAGATTCTCCTGGTTCGTCCGCCGCGCCCCACACCGGAGGAAGCGGCTGCCGCCAATCAGTCTCGCTATGTACGGCGAGTTTCCGTGTGTCATGCCGAGGCTTTGTGGGCTCTGGAGCAATCAGCTCGCAATGCTGGCGTCCGAGCGGTTCTCTGTTGGCTGGATCGAGCGTCCCCGGCGGTGATGCGACGATTGCAACTCGCCGTCGAACGGAGTGGTGTGACGATTCTGTTGATTCGACCAGCCACCGTCCTGGGAAGCGCCTCATTCGCGGACCTGCGATTGCACATTCAGCCATCCAATCTTCCGGAGCACATTCTTCGGGCCGCTCCGCCAAAGGCTCGTCC
>CAIJTV010001227.1:0-13493 GCA_903823635.1 uncultured Planctomycetaceae bacterium | reverse complement strand
GGGCATCAGGTGTTTGCTCTGAACAAAGGTCGCTCGGTGGTTCCACATGGCCACGACAACATGGCCACTGCATTTCTGATTTTGAAAGGTAACTTCCACGGTCGTCATTTTGATCGACTGGACATTTGTCCGCGATGCTCTTCAATAACAACATGAGCATTCAAACCGCCAATACCGAAAGCACTCACCGCAGCACGACGCGGGCGCCTTTCCAGTTCTTCTTCTGGCCACGCGGCTCCCGCGGCAACCACTTTGACCGGCGCTGTTGCCCAATCATAATTGTGATTGGGATGCTCAAATCGCAGGGACGGAGGAATCTGACGACGGTGCATGGCCAGCAGAACTTTGACCACACCAATCAACCCAGCAGCTTCCAGCGTATGACCAATGTTGGACTTTACGCTTCCAAGGAGAAGCCGTCGCTGCGGCAATCTGCCATCCGGAAATGCGAGACTTCGATCGGCCAGATATCGCAATGTTTCCAGCTCGGTCGCATCTCCCAGCTGAGTGCTGGTCGCATGCGCCTCCATGTAGTCGATGTCCAACACTGCTGAGTCGCCATAGGCTCGTTGAAGGGCCAGGACCTGACCCTCCATTCGTGGAGCCCACAGACTGCGTCCCTTGCCATCCGATGCCATGCCTACGCCACGGACGACACCTAGAATTGGCAGTGAGAATTGCTCGGCCTTGTCCTGCGTTGTGATAACAACCGCGACGTAACCTTCCGAACTCACAAGACCGCTCGCACCATCGTCAAATGGTCGCGAATCAGTGGCCGTGCAGGCCTGGGAGTGAGAAAAGAGAATCAGGTTGTCAACATTGTTGTAGGTCGCCCCCCCCACGATCGCGCTGTCCAGTCGGCCTGCTCGAATCGCCAGTATTGCCTGAGACAAGGCTACCAGAGATGAGGCACACGCGGCGTCGATGACAGACCGTGGACCAGTGAGTCCAAGAACCCGCGCTGCTAACGCTGCTGCCTGATAAGCATGAAAGCTCGGAACAGCACCAACACGACGAGAAGGACGGACTTCTCGAACAGAATGAGCCACTTCAGAAATAATCTGTCGACGAACGTTCTCAGGAAGCTGTCGGAATGCATCAATATCATCAACGAACGAAAGCGCCTCTTCGATCTGTGTCCCGAGGCTTAGTCCTCCACCGGATTTAGTGCCGCCAGAGTGTCCGACATAAACGCCGGTCCGCTGCAGACGAGAATCTTCCAGTTGCAAAGTCGCATTCCGCCAGGCTGTTGCTGCCACCTCGGCAAACTGCACATGAGCAGCGTCGAAGAGTGCTTCGGTCTGGGGAGGCAATGGGCAGACTTCTCGATTCAGCGGACGTTCAGGAACGACTCCTCCCAGAGTCGTGTATGACTTTCCGGTTTTCCCTTTTTGTGAGTCAAAATACAGGTCTCGATCACATCGATCCGGTGGAAGTTGGCCATAGCCCGTTCGTCCGTTGAAAAGCAGGTCAGCGAATTCAGTGACGCTGTCCGCTCCAGGAACACGACAGGCAATGCCCACAATCACGACTGGTGATTCAACCCCTGCAGATTTGGAAGGTCTAGCGGACATAAGCGACCTCCGACTTGTTGCTAACCTGACTCGCATGTCGCTGAACGGCCGCAATCAGTTTTGAAAAGCTTTCAATCAAGCCTGTTGATGCACCAAGCTGAAGGGTGCGGTCATGAAGCGTGTCGTGATCGTGATAAAAATCTGATTCAGTCAACAACACTCCGGCCGCGAATGCCTGGGCAACTGTCTTACTACCCGAAGTCAGTTCCCCAAAGACTGCAGAGGAAACAATTATACGACAAGGCGCGTTTCCGGCGTGAGCAGTTTTGACAGTCCAGCCGTGTCTGTTTTCTTCAACAACCCACTGTCCCCCGCAGGGGCCACAGACTTCGATACCGAAAACGTTGGCTGGCAACAAATCGGCCTGATCCATGCTTCGATCGCAATCGAGTCTGAATTGATCCCACGCGGAAGGAGTTAGCCGCAGCACAGTCGGTGGTCCTCCCGGTTTAGTCTGTCGCATGCAAAAGTCGCGAAGACGTTCCACTGTCAGTTGCAGCAAATCTGCTTCTTTGCAGAGTTGCATGGCGTAAACAGTGTTTGTGCGGTCAAACACCGGATCATCCTTGAAGTAAGGCTTAAACGCCGCCACAAACGGCGCGGCCTGTTCATCAATCTGTGCCATCGCCTCCACTCGTCGCGATGGCAATTTCACACCACCTTCAAGGACGGCAGCCCGAAAACCATCTTCCAGTTCCGAAGCGGATGTTCCAGCGGCGCTGGTGAGGTGATAGGTGTCTCCATGAAGAGCAGGGCGACGGTAAATCTCCGCGATCATCGCCGCAACCCAGTCGACTGTCACAATATTCTTGCGTTCATGACCACTGAAACCCAGACGTCGAAACCAATCACCTCGCTCCGGAAGTCCGAAACGCTGACTCAGCGCCTGAAACATCACAAATGCACTATTGATCGTTTGATCCGACCTCATGCTGGTTGTTGGATGCAGATCAATGACAATTGACGGCCGATAAACCGTGAGCGAAGTGATCTGTTGTGACTGACGCAGCATTTGCTCCGACATTGTTTTGCTGCGTTCATAGTCGTTGCCAAACTCCTGTCCGACGTTCGACTCGCGCTCCAGAATACGACCAGTTCTCAATCCCGCGATATAGGCGGTTGATACATAGTGCCACTCATTGATTCCTGCAGAGGAAGCTAATTCGAGCAGATTCCGGGTGCCGTCCACGTTCGTTCGATAGGGCTCATTATCCGGATGCTCGCTGGCTGGCTTGAAAAGGAGATTTGCTGCGGAGTGAATGACACTTCCACAGTTCGCGTTTAACCAGGCATGATCTGTCCCCGACAACCCAAGTCCCGCAGAACATAGTTCTCCGTCGAGCACCACCGGACGGACAAACAAGCGCTGAAATCGTTCCTCAAGCCTGCGCATCAGCGATTCAATGCGTTCCTGCGCCGACTGCCGACGATTGCCGCGTACAAGGACGGCCACGGGCAATTCACAGCTCAATAGTCGCGCAAGGACGAGCCCTCCGACGAGGCCTGTTGCTCCTGTCAGCAATACGAATGGCCGATCTTGACCAGCACTCTTAAGCATGTATCCGTTCTTTTCGCCTGAATTCCGAGCTTCATTGCGGGCAAGGTTGTCACAAATTCGCAGCGTCTACACAAATTCTCAGTGAGTAGTACTGCCGGGACATAACCCCACCAAGCTTATGCCGTTGCATCTTGAGAAGCCCACCCTGGGAAACGCACGGAAAAACTAGCCCAACTCACTTCGTGGCGGCGAAAACACCCGATTTTTCGGAACAGTCTGCCTATATCAAACCCTGAAAGGGTCGAATTGTGGCAATTATTCGGGTCGGTGGAAGCGAGTCACCGCAGCTTAGCCAGACTTGGTGGCTCAGGCTGGCAGGATACCTAACCTCGCAGCACCTCATGTTGGAGCGGAAATTCAACAAAACTGACCGCACGCACACCCTCGAGTCAGCCAGTTGTATCTCGGCGCAATCGCTATTCGATCGATTCACGTTTCAGCTGGCAGTCGACAGCGTCGAGGCAATTGGCTTCGCCTTCACCGAGTGAAGTCTTTAGAAGAATGATCTGGCAGCGCATGGAGGTAGGCGGAACAGACCATTTACTATGGTGCATTGCCATGAGACCCTCCATTTCTCCTGAGCCAAAAGAAACTACGAATCTATTTCCGCAACCCTCAATGAGAAGAACAAACTCAAGTTCATTTAGACAGCATGGAGTTGGGGATCTGGGTTCACGGTCCGGAGAAGCACAGGACTCTTCCATCAAGCGTCGTCAGAAACAGCATCCCCTGAGCTCCAACCAATCCGTCCCATGACGGTAAGGTTTCAAGCTCAACAGTGTGCAGTGTCTCTCCGGTCTCAGCTTCGACAACCACAAGCATTCCTCCCTGTTGACCCTCCAGGGCAGAATCCTGTGCTCCGAGCAGCTTCTGGACTTCCTGATCTTTCTCCGTCAATTTCTGAAACGTCGCTTCTTCGTCGATGATATCCGGCGGACCGACAATGAATAGATGCAAGCCAGCGAGCACCATGCCTCTGACGTAAATCGGAACATCCGTCTTCCAGCGTGGTTCAATCAACGAATTGGGTGCGTTCTGTGCATTTGCGTTCCCCTTCGCTGCATTCTTGCCTTTCTTCGCGCCCGTGGACTGTTTAGCAGTCAGTTGGGCTCCTTGGCCCATTTTTCCGTTCACGACTTTCACACCCATCAATGTGCCGTTGTTTCGGTAGACCGACATATCACGTGCAGTGCCATCATCGAAAGTCACCACCAGAGCAGGGTCGCCGGATAATTCAGAATCGTCCTTGAACCTTTGCGCAACAGCCGCATCGTCAACAGCAGTAAAGTAAAGTCGCAGTTCGTCGATGATTCCGACAAACTGAAACGACTGGCCATAGTCACCAACAGATCCGCCGAGATCACCGCCAATTTCAAGTCCTTGAGCAGGATCTTTGGTCAGTAATCCGGATGCTCCACCTTCACCCACCAGTTCTCCGTCCACGTAAAGTCGCATCTCCTTCTCTGCGGTAAGCACACCAACAATGTGATGCCACCCACCGACGATGCGTTTCGTTCCGGAGACTGTGGAAAGAGTTGAATCAGTACGCACATGGAAAGTCGGCTTGCCCGTTTCCATTGTTAGAGCGAATCCTTCCGCAGGACCACCCCGAGCGACAATCACACCGTTGGGATTCGTTGTCGTCATCCACGCTTCAACTGTGATTGGCTTACCCGTTGGGTCGAGACTTGGGCTGCGAGGAAACTGAACATAGGACGCCGGTTCTGCGGCACCAGAGTCAGTCTGTTTTCCAAAGTTCTCCGGCACCTCCGGAGGTTCTGGTGCCGCAGAGTAAAGTTGGCGTTCCAGTGTCGTAGTCCAACGAAAGTACTCAGGCTTTCGACCATACCCGAAGACGTAACCATTGCCGTTGACCATAATATCGCCCGACGGGGCGAATCGACCGGCCTGATAATAACCTCCGTGACCTCCCGCGAAACTTCGACCATAAACCCAATAAGATCGATGAAACCAACTGTCGTCCAAAAATCCCATCGGGGCAAACAAATGCACGCCCTCTCCTCGCTGGGCTGACCCCTGTTGGACAAAGTCCCCGGAGACGGGGCCAATCTCAACACGATTTCCCTCAGAATCAAACTTCTGCGAACGCATGTAGACGAACTTGTCATCACCGCTCAGGATGTCAGGCAATCCGACAGGCATCTGGAGTATTTCAAGTTTCTCCTGCATGTTGTTACCCGTTTCCGGATTCGTCTCATCCATGATGGTCTCCGACAACTGCTTTCCCGTTGCAAGATCCAGTCGAACCAGACGAAGGCCTCCATCAAGAAAATTGGAACGCCCGGCGACAGCCCAGACGACATTGTCACGGATCAACACACTTCCGTGAACCGGCCAGAGCGATTCCAGTTGCTCGAAAGCCATCGCTCGACGATCCAGCGGAGCAACACGATACTTCCACGCCAGCTGACCATCCTTAGCCCGAAGATTGTAAACCCAACCATCGGTGCAACCAAAAACAACTTGCCCACGTTCGACTGTTGGTGGTGAGTCAATTCTTGCTCCGGCTACAAATGTCCAGAGGCTATCGCCATTTTTCTGATCCAGAGTATGCAGTGTGTGGGAATCAGTCTGTGCCACAAAGACCATGCCATCCGCGACAACTGGTGAGGTGAGCTTTCCACCGAGCTTGATATCCCAATTGATGCCGACCTTCGCAGGAATCTCCTGACGTGAAGTCCCGGTCCGTTTTTGATCATGCCGAAACGTAGGCCAGTCGTCGTTGCCTGAGTAGTCAACTGCTGGAGGCAGAACGTCACTGAACACGGGGCCTTTCTCAAGTCGGCCTTCTTCCGAAACTTTGCCGGGAATCGGGCGTGTTTTTGCCATCGGAGCCAGCGCATTGAAGCCGTAGAGTTTAGCTTCCGGATAACACGCGCAGTTATGAGGCGGCGTATAGGTCAGTCCATTGCAGGGCATCACGCCGTAAAGACAACCACCACGAACCCAATGATGGATATCCCAGTGCTCATTTTTGAAGTCAACGAATTCGACCCCGGTGCGTGATGGGATCAGGAAGTTGTCGGTCGCTTTTGAGATATAGCAGCGATGATGAAACCAATAGGTGTCAATGTCCGGTGCAAACGACTTTTTGACTTCTCCCGAGCGTGGATCGCGGCCTGTGAAAACTCCTGTGTCCTTCCCTGAAGTTGTCGGCGCACACCAGACAAGTCCATCGACGACCATCAGATCCTGAGGCGACTGGTATCCGGAATTCGGGTGTTCGGATTCCCAAAGTTGTTTTCCAGTGGCGGTGTCCACACTGATCATGCGACCGTCGCCACCGGCGTAGAGCACCACATCCTTATAGATTACAAGACGCGGGCCAAAATTGAAGGTGAACTGTTTCCGACGAGTGACTGGTTCCGTCGTCCATCGCAATTCTCCGGTTTTCTGATCCAGCGCATTCAGGCTTTCGCCATCGTGAAAGTAGACGCTATCGCCATCGGCCGACAACGTCAGAGGAGCAATTCCGGTTTGCTTCGCCCATAGCTTCTTGCCTGTAGAGGCTTCAAAGGCCATCACCACGCGAGGTTCTTCGTTCCAGAAGAACTCCTGATTCACTTTCGCCTGATCACCAACGCGACCGTTGGCCGGAGCATAATCTGCGAGCTCTGCTTTGCCTTTTCGAACAACGATAAAGAGGAGACCATTGGTGTGAATGATTTCTTCCGTCGCATCAGTCCCTTCGTAAGTCCTCAATTCCTTGCCAGTGGCCGCGTCCATAGCAATTGTCGGAGATTCAAAGCCAAGCGGTGCGTAAACCTCGTCAGCGGAAGAAACAAGTCGTCGCGACAATTGGGTTGGTCCACTCTTGAGTGGCCACAGATGGTTCTGCCATTCCGCTATGTCTCGTTTCCAAAGAATGGTTCCGTTAAAGGCATCTCGTGCAATCAACTTCCACTTCGAGGGCAACTGAACAGAGATTCGACTTCCTTCATCCATGATGTAGAACATGCGACCGTTTGTGGAAACAAGGGCACTCATACTGGCCATTCGGTCGTGATGACGAGACCACCGTGGACTACCGACCCACTGCAGGTGTCGAGGAGAATTGACGACATCATCGTGAGCAACAGCATTTCCTGTCGCGTCATGCAGATAATGGGACCATTCATCAATGTTGTCCGGACGCGGCTTAACAGTTCTCTGCCAATTGCCGTCAGAACCTCGCTTTAATACGACTCCGTTAGGCACAAGTACACGCTGGATTTCCTCATCGGAAACATGCCCCTGATTCTCAACAACGACCAGATTGACAAGGTTGTCGATATAGGGCAACGTTTCCCCGGAAAACTGCAGTGCAGAAACATTGCCATATCTGCCCGTGGCATGAATGGCCCTTCTGGCGTTCTCGGTCGTTGCGGTTTCTTCAATCAGAGCCTGGACTTGAATAGATTCGCCCGATCGCAGCGCTGCGGTGAGTTCCCCATTGGTTGCGCCAAGGTGAACAACGAATCCTCCGCTGACCCTTGCGGCCGTCAGGATTGCATTGGCGTCCTCGATACTGGAGGCCTCTAAAAAACTCATTCCGGCCGAAAGTATCAGCAAAGTAACGACAGTTCTCAACATTTCGGGCACTCCGCAAATGCAGTGGGGCTCAGTGAGGCGATCACGATCCGGTGTCAGGCGCGGTGAAATGTATCAAGCCCCATCGATCTGCGGGAGAGAATGACTCAGAGGTGCAGAACAGAAACTTGAACGAAGCGGACTATTCGACTACCGCGAAGAAGTTGATTGGCAGTGGATAAGCCACTGCTCAGGGATTGGAACCGTGTTTGCTTAGTCGTGCCTGAACGGAAGTGAGAATCACTTCAGGACAGCCAAGGATCGCTGCAGACAGGAGTAAATTCATGAGATTCCGAGCAAATCTATTGATTGTTGGACTTGTCGTTATTGTCACATGTGCCGTTTACTGTGACAAGGACGCACTTTTTAGTGATGAAGTGACGCCAATTCCCGTTCGGGATGAGAATAGAAGGTCAGCAGAGAAAGATCCGAAAGCCAGTGATGTCATGGCCGCCAAGCTGGATCATGCGGAACAGATTCTGGCAGGGTTGGTTACGCACGACTTTGAGAAGATTGCCAGATCTGCCGAATCACTCAAACTGGTCAGCCTGAAACATCCTTCCGGCTGGAAGAAGGAAACAGACGATAAGGATGTCTACGAGCACTTCCGGATGGAGTTCATGAGACAAGCCGCAAGACTTGAACGAGAAGCAAACAATCGAAATCTCGCAGGAGCCGCTTACTTTCAGCAGAGCCTGACAGCAACATGCATTGCCTGTCACGACTATATGCGGGACGAAGATCTCAAATCAAAATAGTCCCTGCGAGGAATCAGGCATTGGTCACGCGAATATCATTACGAATCCGATAATGAGGAGCGAGTTCGCGTGCCAGCTCCTGCGCCTGTTGTTTGCGATACCAGGATGCAACTTCACCAAAAAGTTGAACCTGTTCGTCCGATACATGAACCCGCGCGGACATCTGCATGTCGCATTGAAGACGACGTTCAAGGCTAACCGCCAAAACGATGTCTCGGTCCGATTTTTGATTAATGTTCTCAGCCGACGACTCAGCAGCAACGAGGCGAAACATGGCAAAACACATCCCTTGCGACTAACACGGGGTTGATCCTCCTGATGCTCTGAAAACGACAGCCAGATTCGTTGGCGGTGTGATGGAATTTGATATCGAGCATTCTGCAGATCAGCGTCCTGCGACTGCCTGGCTGCGATCGAGCTGCCTGAACGCTATGCTGGAGCTTCTTACGTGAGCATGACAGTTTGCACATGTCATGGTGAGCCGCATGAATCCCAGCGATACACCCTCGGAATCTTCAGCTTCCGCCATCCGATCCAGGAACTCGGTGGCCGTGACAAAATCGGCCGTATCCTGCACGAATCTCGCGCTGGCCATCCGCTCCCAGACTTCATGACGACTCAGATCGGACATTTCTGCAGATGATTTTCGAATGAGTTCAAAGTCTCCCCGCGATACGCCCTCCAATGCTCTTTGTGCCGCAGCCAGTTTTCGCGCCATAAACTTCTCCATGGTACGTTCATCTGCCGGAGCGGCTATCTCGTCCTGCACTGCTGCTGAGGTCCCTTTGCTGAACGGTTCCACCAGTGTGATCACAGCAGAACACATCATCAGGGCGACGAGGCCAGACTTAAGACCACCAATTGGGGATAAGCGAAACATCAGACTCTCCATGGTCGTTTTCTGAAACATTGATTGACAGAGAAGATCTTATTCAGCGCGCGGCCACAATTGAGGCTATCCTTTAAAGGTATCCCGCGAACAACCAGCCTAAACTTACACCGTGCTGAGAATCAGCATCTGGCAGTGCTGCGAAATGCTTTAAAACACGCACTCACCGTGTCCGTCGGACGAGATGACGAATAGCCTACAGAGGCTTCAGCGGCAAATTGCATTTGGTGTGCCGAAAGAAGTTGGGCACTCTGAACGGCCGAGATTCAGGAAAAACCAAGGTATTGAGGAACCCGGAGCGGAAAGATTTACAAAGCTCTCTACCCCCAAAGCTTCAAAATCGAACTCACCGGAATTCAATCCCTGCGTACCGCTGGATGGTCTGAATAGAATCTCGATCCTCCGACTTACGAAACAGGATACCTAATTTTTTCCATCAGCGAACACAGCGTTGCGGACCCATTCGTGGCATTTCAGGCACTTCATAGTCACATTGACCCACGCCATCGACGTGCCATCCATGTTGTTGTCTTCGGCTTCCTTTTGAAGCTCTTCCACCGCGCTCACGAACTCCGTGCTGTACCGACGATACATCATATCGTTCGATACCCGCCAGTTTTCCTGGGTGCTCATTTTCTTTAACGACGCTGATCCTTCAGAGACCATTTTCAGGTCTTCGGTACACAGGCCTTCCAGAATCAAGTTCGACGCATGAAGCTTCTGCCTCATAAATCGCGATAACGCTGTGGCGGGCTCGTCCTTCTTGTCGGCCGAAGGAGGATCGCTCGGAGGGGCCTTCTCAGCAGATGGCTTATCGTCCTGTGCTGACGCGGACATCGTTAACCCCAGCGTGCGGCTAAACGAGAACAACAAAACCAGCGTGACAGCGAAGACCATCAGCAATATCGTCGAGACTTTTGCAGAACGAACGAACACAGTCATGACATGTCCCCTTCAGCAGAAAAATGAACCTCTATGATCCTTCTCGAACGATCTACGCAAACTTCGCGCCGCAGTTTCAGTCCGTCGTTTTCTCGTGTATAAGTCCTTTCGGAACCGACAAAAGCGTGCGATCTGGCGCGCTTTGCCGTGCAGGCTCTTCTTTCCTTCACACTTCAGCCGACACAAATCATTACTTTTGAATTTCCACATTTTTGATGTCCGCACTGGGACGATGCCTGTCAGTTCGCGGCTTGCCAGGGTTTCATCGTAAGGATTCTGAGCATGGAAGATCTGACGATTGCAATCATCCTGATGGCCGTATTGTCAATGGCCGTATTCTTTTCCTTCCGAGCGGTTCTGTTGGGTGCTCCGGACCGTTTATTGGATGGTATCGCAGCGGCCCTGGTCATATTGGTTGGCGTTTATGTGCGATTGGTCTGGGGACAGTTGTGGATCGTTCGCTGGATACCGTTGTCCTCGGTCATTATTCTTTCGAATTGGTTTCCTTTGGTTCTCGCGGCATTGGCTGCAGTGCTCTGGGTGCGAACCAATACTCAGTCGATCATTCGTCGGTTACCAGCCCAGACGCTACTGATTTCTGGAGCGATCTGGTCGGTCGCTTACGTCATTCCCAGTACGCCACCTGTCTGCGAGAACGTGTGGACAGAGCCGTCAATCTTTGTGCCGTATCGTATCTGCAGACAAACGACCCCTCATACTTGTTCGGCGGCGGCGGCAGCAACGATCCTCAATTCCCTTGGAATCGAAGCCTCTGAAGCGGAGTTGGCGGCGCTGTGTTTAACGAAGCAGGGAACAACATGGCTGGGGCTTTATCATGGTCTTGCCGTGAAACTCCGTGGCACCGGATTTCGTGCGGAGTTCTTTGAATGCAGGACCAGCGAGCTGCCAGAGATTGTCTCGGAGTTCCCAGCGTTACTATGCTGCGAACTGAGTGATGTTGCGAACGCTGATCATCCGCACTATCAGGAAATCGATGGCTGGAAACCAGGCGTCAAACATTCAACGGTTCTGTTCGAAACGGCCGATGGTCGGCATCTCATTGGAGATCCATCCCAGATACAACCAGAGATCTGGACTGACGCTGATATGAACAATCTCTGGACCGGCAAGGGACTTCGAATCGTGCGAGACGGAAAGAGCAGCGGGGATCCGTGATGCTCGCGAATTGTCCGTCCGCCAAGCCTCTCAAATTAAACGTAATGCCATTGTCTATTAGTCGTTACCATCAACAAGATCCCAGAACTCCGCCTCATTCGGGTCTGGCTTTCTTTTGGGACGACCGACCGCTTTTGGCGTAGACGTGGATGGCTCTGACGTTGACTTTCGTTCCTGACTTCTTGCCGATGATTTCTCGTCCGATTTCTTAGGTGTGGCTGGTGATTTTTTCCCGGACATTACCGCACGTGCATCGAATTCATGCGGCTGCGAGGTGTTCGCTGGCTTCCGCGCGAGGGACTTTTGTTTGTCCGGATTCTGCAGAGAGGAAGCAGCTGGACGAGACGGGGTTACCTTTGGTGAGACCTCAGACAGGTTGTCACCCGCTATCGAATGCAGGTCGAGTGCATCATCGTTCTCCGGGCCAGGTTGTTGCTCCAGTTGAGCGTTGAGGTTTTGCTGTCGAATGATTTCCACTTCAGCTTTACAACCGCTGACTGGCTCGCGCGCCGAAACGTGAACTCGAGCTTGATGGTCATAACTGATCGTCACTTCGATCTCGGTTCCCTCAGGGAGGTTGCGCGGCAGATCTTTGATCTCGCAGTCACCAAGAACCGATGGCGGTCGGTCTGAGCCGGCACCGCTTTCCACGATCCTGACATGAACACGGTTCTGGTCTGCAACAACGGTTCCGAAGACATGAGTCTTTGCGGTGGGCAGGGGAGTATTCGCCTCAATCAGATAGTGGGGAACTCGTTGTCCATTCTCTGCGCGGATGAGAATCCCCAGTGCCCTCGCGTTGACGCTGTGCTGTTTGACTTTGGCCAGTCGAGACGAAGCCGTGCTGTTGAACACAGTTCTTGCATACTGATCGTTAGATAACAACATTCCAGCATAGTAGGCCGCTCCATGTGCGATTGACTGGTCCGGAGAAAGCGACGAATTCAATGTTCGACCACTCAGCTTCTTCAGACTCTCCTTGATCATCGGCATCCGTGATGCGCCACCGGTCGTGAGCACAACATCAATATGCGCCCAGCCAAACTTGTTGTCCTTCAGAATTCGTCGAGTAATCTCTTCGGATCGCTGGATGAGCTTTCTGCTGAGTGTCTCAAACTCTGTTTGTTCAATTTGATACGTCTTGCGATGCCCTTCATGCTGCACCGTCACTGCGGCCCGGGGTCGAACCGAAAGGCTGCGTTTTGCCTGTTCAGCCTCCAACGTAAGAAACTGGAGACTGCTGCGATTCGACCGTGGGTCCTCACGGAAATCGGCAATGAACTTCTCGGCAGCAGCATCCACAAGTACTTTAGTGAAATCGAGACCGCCCAGTTCCAAATCGCCATCCGATGCCACCACTCGGACCTCATTCGTCTTGTACTTCACGATGGCAAGATCGAGTGTGCCACCGCCAAGGTCGTAGACGAGAAGTTGCTGATCAATGGCGAGTTCAGTGAATGCGAGGCCTTCGTCTCCCAGTACGTGACAGAGAGCTGCCGCGACGGGTTCGTTAATCATCTCGATACGTTCCAGACCGGCTGCATGTCCAGCCAACAGTGTTGCATGACGCTGTGAGTCGCTGAACTGGGCCGGCACAGTGATCACGGCATTATGTATTTCGCCGATCTGATCCTGTGCGGCAGAAATCAATTTACGCAGGATGAGTCCTGAGATGTGCACTGGCGAGTACCGAATGTCGCCAATTCTCCAGAACTTCTGAGCATTCCCCATGTAGCGTTTTGCATGCTGCACGACGCGGTCCGGGCTGGCGATGGCATTTCGGATCGCCTCTGTTCCAACGATTGGCTGGTCTCCATCGAAGAAGACTGCCGAAGGCGTTGACAGCTCACCTTCCTGATTAGGAATTGTTACTGGCTGACCATGCTCATTCAGCCAGGCAATGCAGGAATATGTGGTGCCAAGGTCGATACCGATCGCGTGTGTCTGTTTCATAATTCTGTCTCAGAAATCATCCTGCAGGGCTCGACCTTTGTGGCTGGTCGATG
>CAIJTV010001226.1:0-1579 GCA_903823635.1 uncultured Planctomycetaceae bacterium | reverse complement strand
TCGACTTGCAATGTGCAGCCAGTAAGGCTCATCTCGGCGGAGCGAGATTGCGACATTGGGCGGCAGAGACATGGGGACGACAACGTCCGGTTGTTAGCGATGACCCGATCACGGAAGAAGATGTCGAGCTGTTTTCGCCGTTTTTCGTTCCTCAGAATCGCAGATTTTTCTCGGGGAAATTCCGCCAGAACCGCCAGAATCTGAGAGAAGACCAGAATTTACCTGTCTATTTGGACGATTGCTGGTATAGTTACGCCACAACTGACTTTCGAGTCCACTTTCATGACGTGAACTTTTCACGCGAGTGTCGACTTGATCAGGGAAGCATTCAGTTTCGATTCCATAGGCTGCTGAGCCTCTCAAGACTTCGGTTTTGAACTCGCTTTTCAATGGACGACTGCCAGTTCCAATAGTTCTTGAGTTCGCCCTTTTGGTTCCATCGAGAGTCCACCTTCTCGAAACCATGCAAGTCGCGTCTCTCGCATTCGGTCCTGGGAATGTTTCATTTTACCCCAGGATAAAGAATGAATTTCAGAGACTTCGGGCTCGCCGAGCCCCTGTTGCGCGCCGTATTGCAGGAAGGCTACACTGTTGCCACTCCTATTCAGGCCCAAGCCATCCCCACAGTGCTCGAAGGGCACGATGTGATCGGGATCGCTCAGACCGGAACAGGAAAAACAGCAGCCTTCGCATTACCAATCCTTAATCGCTTATTGGACGCCGCTCCGGCCGCAAAAGGCGCTCCGCGCCAGATTCGCGTGCTGGTACTCGCGAGTACTCGCGAACTGGCTGTTCAGATTCACGAAAGCTTTACGAACTACGGAGCCTTTGCCTCCGTTCGAGTCGCCACGATTTATGGCGGAGTTGGACAACAGCCTCAGGTCAGTGCTCTTCGCAAAGGCGTCGATGTGGTTGTGGCCACACCGGGCCGATTGCTAGACCTCATCAAGCAGGGTTATGTTCATCTGGAAGGTCTGAACACGCTCGTCCTTGACGAAGCAGACCGCATGCTGGACATGGGCTTCTTTCCGGCGATTCGTCGGATTCTGGAGCATGTGCCTCGCAAGCGTCAGACACTGATGTTTTCTGCGACGATGAAGCCGGAGATTCGAGATCTCGCGAACTCCATCCTGCACAACCCGGTCAGCATTCAGATCGTTCCAAAACAGAAGACGACGGAGCTGGTTGAGCAGAGTGTCTGCTTTGTGCCGCAGAAGCACAAGACTCGCCTGTTGATCGAGCTGCTGGTTCAGCATAATCCATCACGAGCGATCGTCTTCAGCCGAACCAAGCATGGCGCTGACCGAATCGTACGCAACCTGGTCGCGGCCGGATTTAAGTCGGAAGCGATTCACGCGAACAAGAGCCAGAACAAGCGTCAGCGAATTCTGGAAGAGTTCAAGGGCCAGCGTCCTCCGATTCTTGTGGCGACAGACATCGCGGCTCGCGGGATCGACGTGGATCTTGTATCTCACGTTTATCTTCACGACATGCCAACAGAAGAAGAAACCTACGTGCATCGTATCGGCCGATCTGGTCGAGCTGGTGCGACGGGCGTGGCGGTTTCGCTTTGTGATTC
>CAIJTV010001225.1:0-5593 GCA_903823635.1 uncultured Planctomycetaceae bacterium | reverse complement strand
TTGATTGTCGAGCAGAATGGGAATTCTTGCCCGTCGAAACGCAGTCGGACCAGCATGGCCAACTACGATTCAGGGTTTGAGAACGGACTAGTTCAGAGTCATTGACTTCAGAAACGGAAACTGGTCCGCGTTCTGAAGACCGTCTGTGGAAAGGCCTTCGGCATACCAGGCAGGATTGCTCTGGAATCGTTGACGATTGGCTTCATTCTGGAAAAAGAATAGGCGTCCTTTATAGATCGAGCCCAGCTCAATTGCCCCGACCTCAGCTCGACGAGCGATCTGAAGTTCCACGGGATCGCAGCCATGCAGACGAGGAATGTACTGCTCAGGGCTGGCCAGGAACAATTCGCGTTCTTCCGGCGACTGGAAGAAGTAATCAACTCCCAGATAGTTGCCGACGAACTCTTCCTTGCCCTTAACCCATTTCTGTTCTTTCTGCATCGCGACCGGCGAGTAACCGCCAAGCCCGACGACATGGCCTTCACGTTTCACCAGCAGGCATGGACGAAGGTTTTCATCCAGAGAATCTGAACTGGCCGATTCATTTGAGGAGCCCACCAGCGTTTTTACGTTTTGCAGGCGAGCCAAATAATCAGTCAATGATGTTCCGCCAACGTAGCGTCGCAACTCTTTGCCATCATCACCCACGAATACTTCAGTTGGCAACGATGCGATGCCGTACTGCGAAATGAGTTCGGGATGGTGATCTGCGTTGATTTTGACAGCAATGACTTCGGTCCCCAGGACGCTCAGTACAGAGTCCTGATTCATCACTGACGATTCCATTGTGCGGCAAGCTCCGCACCAGTCGGCTTCGAAATGCAGCAGCAGCGGCAGTTTCTTTTCGAGAGCGATTGCTTTCGCCTCTTCAAATGAATGCATCCACTGTTTCGCAGCAGATACTTTGGCAGTGGCCATAGGATCGGGCATGCCAGCCATAGGCATTTCCACCACATCCATGTCCGGCGCAATGGTCAAGATCGTGATGGACAGAGCCATCAGCGTACTAACGGAGATCATCCGCAGCATCCTTTCAGTCTATCGGAAGGTCGCGGCACTTCCGTCCTGAAAGGCCCCGCGATCGACAGAGACCAATGTGGTCTCAGGAGAAAAACACGGGCCTCATGCCCGCTTCCATTTCAACGGTTTGCGATTGTCCTGCAGAACTACGCCCACCGAAATTGATGCCTCAGGCCAGGCCTGAGGCATCAATCCATCCTTGCAGTCAACCAGACTAGGCTGGCAGAATGCCTTTTGTGGTCAGGTAAGCAATAACTTCCCGAGCCAGTGCTTCAATCCCTTTGTTGTCAGAATCCAGAACGAGTTCTGGGTTCTCAGGGGCTTCATAAGGAGCGCTGATGCCGGTGAAATTCTTGATTTCGCCAGCGCGAGCCTTCTTGTACAGGCCTTTTGGATCGCGAGATTCGCAGGTCTCGAGGCTGGCCTGAACCATGATCTCGATAAATTCACCCTGTGGCAGCAATGCACGCACGAGGTCTCGGTCAGCCTTGTAAGGAGAAATGAAGGCTGTCGAAACGATTGTCGCCCCGTCGGCGAACAACTTGGAAACTTCACCGATCCGGCGAATATTCTCCGTGCGGTCTTCCGGTGTAAAACCAAGATTCTTGTTCAGTCCCATGCGGATGTTGTCGCCATCCAGAACGAAAGTATGCACTCCGCGTTCGTGGAGCAACTGATCCACCGCATTGGCGATCGTGCTTTTTCCGCAACCGCTCAGACCGGTAAACCACAGAACCGCACCGCGATGCCCGTTCAGCTTCTGTCGATCTTCGCGAGTAATGTTGTGTGCATGCCATGTAACGTTCGTCGCCTTCTGTTCAGCCATCCTTCGTGTGACTCCAGCAAAATCTCGTGTGACTTGTTTGAAATGCCCGATCCCAAATCCATTTTCAGGTCGGCAGTGCCAACTCACGTGCATCCTTTGGCGACCCGCCTTCGGACTTTTCTTCAATGCCGCCGGACTCTTCCGGTCAGCACGGTCGCGTGAGCGGGGCATCATAGGGAAGCAGGTCATAGCCGCAAACCGTCTCACGACTCGCCGTCCATTCTGGCCAACTTTTCCCATAACATAACTGATCACATGTTCATTCATTGTCAAGATCTATGCGATGCTGCGGAGCATAGGATGGCTGCGTAGTAAGGAATTGGCGTCCTGCCAGGATTTGCCCGGTCCGAAAGGACTCCACAAGCGGATTGTTGGTTTAGTCGAGTGTTGAGAGTTTTTGTTTAGTGGCGAGCGGTAGGCGTAGGCGAAATCGGGCGACGACGCCTGCGGCTTGCCGTTAAACGACTAAAATTCACCCGGCGGAATCAGGCTGAGCTTCATGCCGATAGCATTGGCATGCTCGACGGGCACGTTGAAGTACTTAGCCGGGACTTCCTGATGTTGTCTGGCTTGTTCAGCCTAAAACGGGGCGATGGTAGGTTTTGGGGCATCGGTGGGCCAACCATGCCAGCCGGGTGTCGTTGGGATTTCAGATTTGAAATCTCAAGTCGGCGTGCGGAACTCTGCAATAAAAACAGGCCCGAAGTTTTTGCTTCGGACCCGAGTAAATCATTGAGCAGGAAACAGGAAAACGTTAATCGTCCTTCGCTGATTCCAGTACAGTCAAAAACGCCTTCTGAGGGATCTCGACTTCGCCGAATTGCTTCATGCGTTTCTTACCCTCTTTCTGCTTCTGCAGCAGTTTGCGTTTTCGGGTAATGTCACCACCATAGCACTTCGCGGTCACGTTCTTGCTGAGCGCTGAGATCGTTTCGCGAGCGATTACGCGAGAACCAATGGCCGCCTGAATGGCAATTTCAAACTGGTGCTTGCTGATTTCTTCCTTCAGTCGCTTCACGAGTGCTCGACCACGACGTTCTGCGTTTGAGCGATGCACGATTGTTGACAAGGCATCCACGCGACTGCCTTTGACGAGAATATCCATCTTCACCAGATCGGCTGCAGAGAACCCGATGATCTCGTAATCCATCGTGCCGTATCCGGACGTGACGCTCTTCAGTTTGTCGTACATGTCGTAAACGATTTCGCTGAGCGGCAGCTCATAGACGATCTGGGCACGCGTTGGGCCGAGATATTCGGTGCTGCGATAGATACCGCGTCGATCCTGACACAACTGCATGATCGTACCGACATGCTGTGATGGGACGATGTAGCTGACCTTGGCAATCGGTTCGCGGAATTCCTCGATGATCCCGGCGTCAGGGACGTCCTGAGGATTGTCGATCGTCATGACCTCGCCGTCGCGTTTGACGATCTGATAAGTCACGTTCGGAGCAGTCTGGATCAGGTCCATGTCCTGCTCTTTTTCCAGACGCTGCTGCACAATTTCCATGTGCAACATACCCAGAAATCCGCAGCGGAAACCGAATCCCAGAGCATCGCTGGTTTCAGGCACGAAGGAGAAGCTGGAGTCATTCATCGACAACTTCTGCAGCTCTTCACGCAACGCTTCGAAGTCGGTGGCATCGATCGGGAACATCCCGCAAAACACCATCTGCTTCGGCTTCTGATAACCTGGCAGTGGTTCGGCCGCCGGGTTATGGAACAACGTCACTGTGTCGCCGACCGTGACTTTGCTCAGCTCTTTCAAGCCCGTCAGAATGTAGCCTACCTGACCGGGCCCCAGTTCATCACATGCCACCATGTTGGGACGGAACTGACCGATCTCAAGAACTTCATTGACGACATGTTCCCGCATAAAGCGGACTTTGTCGCCCTTCTTCACACTGCCGTCAAAAATTCGAACGTATGTGATCACGCCGCGATAATTATCGTACTTGCTGTCGAAAACAAGAGCTTTTAGCGGCGCATCGGGAGTGCCTTTTGGCGCTGGGATCTTTTTGACGATCGCTTCAAAAACACTCTCAATATTCAAGCCGACTTTGGCACTGACTCGGAGAGCATCAGTGGCATCAAGCCCGAGAACAGTTTCCACTTCCTCCAGAACTTCGTCGACGCGAATCACTGGCAGGTCGATTTTGTTAACGACCGGGATGATTTCAAGGTTCACAGCAATTGCTGCGAAAGCATTCGCCACGGTCTGGGCCTGAACTCCCTGAAACGCATCGATCAGCAACAAGGCCCCTTCACAGGCGGCGAGACTGCGGTTCACTTCGTAATGAAAGTCCACGTGCCCCGGAGTATCAATCAGGTTCAGTTCGTAAACCTGGCCATCCTGATTCCAGTTAATCGTCACCGACCGCGCTTTCACGGTGATGCCGCGTTCACGTTCAATGTCGAGGTCATCCAGAATCTGCGAGCGGAATTCACGCTGAGTAATCGTACCGCTCTTCAGCAGCAACTGGTCCGCCAGAGTACTCTTGCCGTGGTCGATGTGAGCAATGATGCTGAAATTGCGAATGAACTTGGGATCCATAAGTGCACAAACACGAATTCAGAGGGAAGGGCAAATCAGAAACAGAATGCTTTGTCTAACTGAACGCTTTGTTGACGCGATCAACGGTTTGGATACCAATTGTCGGTGCTCGGGGTCTGACCCCTGACGCAATTGGTAGCCGACACCAATTTCCCGCCCAATGTGGCGAGAAATGGCCTATTCCGCCAAGTCGTGTATGGTAGCGCAGGGCGCTAGCATTGGTCGAGCCCTGAGCGGGTGGATTCGCAGCGCTGGCAAGAGTTCTGTGCCTGAAATCGCTAATCTCAAACGCTTTCGCAGCGTTGTTGGCCGGTTCGGACTCGGATTCAGACAAACTTTCCGGTCGGAGGCGAGTGGAAAACTGGCCGCAGTTTGCGAGTTCAACGGGCTTTGGGCACGGAGTCTTTCGAGAGCCGAACGTGAGTTTTCAGCGAATTCGCGGAACGAATCACGGGACGAAATGGCCGTGCAGCCGTTATTCTCCGTGCGCGAGTCGTTGAATTTGTGAACTTGGTTGATGGATATCTTTTGAATCAGGAGGTCATTGATGTCGGGTTCGGGTTCGATTTCGGTGCGTTCGCTTGTCCGTCAGAAGCTTGTGAAGACGCGTATCATTGCCACGTTAGGTCCGGCCAGTGAATCGATCGAAATGCTGCGACAACTGGTGATCGCGGGCGTGGATATCTTTCGGCTGAACTTCGCTCACGGAAGTCACACGTGGCTGTCCGAACTGGTCCGCAAGATTCGTCAGGTCTCGGCGGAGCTGGAATGCCCTATCGGAATTTTGGGTGATCTCTCCGGCCCGAAGATTCGTCTGGGTGAAGTCACAGGCGGAGAAGTTCTCTGCAACGAAGGAGCCGAGTTTCGCTTTATTCGCGGGGCGCAGTCGACGTCTCCGACAGACCTGACCTGCACTTATGGACCGCTCATCGATGATGTGAAAGCGGGCGATCGCATTCTGTTGGCGGATGGCACCGTCGGGATGGTTGTGCTGGAAAAGGATCCCGCACTGCAATGGGTTCGCTGCTCAGTGTTTCAGTCGGGGAAGATCCGCAGTCGGCAAGGAGTCAACCTTCCCGGCGTGGCTCTGAGCACTCCCAGCGTGACGGAGAAAGACCGCAAGGACCTTGAGTGGGCTCTGCACAATCATCTCGACTTTATCGGGCTGAGCTTTGTTCGACAGGCGGAAG
>CAIJTV010001224.1:0-3326 GCA_903823635.1 uncultured Planctomycetaceae bacterium | reverse complement strand
GGGATGATTGAAGACGATTACTTCCGCAGCTTTTCAAGTGTGTTTGCTTCGTGTGCGTTTGGGATGTTGACGGTAACAACCATGGCCTTAGTAGCGATTTCTGTAGGTCCGCTCTATGGCATCATTCGCGACAACAGTACGTTTGGCGAAGTCGTGCGAGCCGGGGACAGCAAGCGAAAGCGGCGATTTCGATTTCGGTTACATATTCAGAGGCCGTCCGAGCTGGCGTTCTTTTACGAGAATCGCGACGACATCTTAAAACGCTTTGAAGGTCTGCTGCGGTGGGGGACAGGTCTTGTTTTGTTACTTGTGCCGGTTGCTGTTGTGTGGAAAGTCTACATTGATGCGATCTGCCGGTTCTTCAAAGCGATGTCCGCTGGTGGTGGAATGTACGGCTGGTTCTTTGCGGAGCTGTCGACAGCCTGTCATACCATTCATGGAGTGACTCTGCTGATTGCAACACTGTTGTTTTCGCATGCCAGAAACACGACGTATCTGCGAGTGCCTTTGATTCCCGGCTGGAAGGTCTCAGTTTCTTCCATGGATTCTGTGTGTTTTGTTCTGGTGTTATTACTTTCGACTGGGATGACTTTGAGATTTCCTGCGTGGTTTAGTTCTTCGCTGGTTGGTCCGAGCGGGCTCAGTGAAGCAGTAGAATCATACAACGATTCTCGAATGACCAGTGCCAACTTTGTCAGCGTGGGTTGGCAGGGGACGATTGTGCTGAGTGTTGCGGCGGTCACGGTCTATTTGCTGCAGCGGACGTTGTGCCTGACAATGTGGATGAAAAGCGTTTCGTTCTTTCTTGTGGCCGTGCTCTACGGTGTGCTCATTTGTGTGTTGCCTATGGCCTTTGGACTGATGATGGGTGAGGTACATGAGTTGCGTGAGTATCAACTTCTGTATCGCAGTGGTCCGACGGTTGCGGCGGCATCTCCGGCCACGATTCTGGGAACGCTGTATTGGGGCCGGCCGAACAGTTTTCTTTATGATCCTCCATCGGCAATGTTCTGTGTTGTGCACGGATCACTCATTTTCGTGAGTGTACTCTTGTTGCGTCGCCTGAGTCGGACGCTGCGTCTGGAGTATCTGAATGCTGCTGCAAAGGAGAACCACTGATGCGGGGCTTAGCGAACGTACAAGCATCATGGGTGCACTCTCTGCTGATCGTGTTCCTGATCAATGTGGTGTCGCTGACGCCAGCGATGGGACAGACGGCGATCAATGACGAAGAGCGTCAGCCGGATTTTCCGGGGCTGGATATTCAGGCGGTCGTTGGTTGGGATGGTCGTGTTGAGACGGATGCCCCGGTTCCGGTTTCGTTCCTGATTTCGAATCAGTCAAATGAGGTTCTGGAAGGCCAACTGATTTTGAGCGAACCCGAGACTGAGCGAGAGATCAATCTGGGCGATGTCTTTGTTGGTCCGGGAAGTGTTCGACGATTTTCTTCGGTCCTGTCGTTATCTGACTGGAATGATTGTGTTGCCACGTACACGGATGGATCAAGAGAGTTCTGGACACGCCGCTTGCCGTTGATGACCGGCAAAGATTTTTCTGAAGACGTCAACTATCTGCTGTTTGTCGATGATGGTGGTCGAGCCCTGCAGTTACCCATGGCGGAAACTTCTGCTGCTCCTGGTTCACAGCAGTCCGCAACTTCGGCTCCGGAACCCGCAGGGACCGTACAAGATAGATTCGTACCGCGGTTTGGTTTTGGTCGGTCGGTGCAGCCTGTCTCCGTAAAGTCATGGCAGATTCCTCAACATCCGGGACCGCTGACAGTCGCTCAGGCGATGCTGTTCTCTGAAACGGCTAAAGTCGACATGCTGAACGATTCCCAATGGGACGCGATTGGCCGCTGGGTGTGTCTGGGTGGAACTGTATTCGTGCATGACTCGTCAAAGGAAGTGCTGGAGCGTCTGAAGGAGTCTGCTCCTTTACGTTCACTGCCGGCTGTTCTGCAGGATGAGCATCAGGTGTGTCGTTGTGTTGTTGGGGCGATTCGTGAATACAGCGGAGGGTTGTTCTCGACGGATGATTCCCTGGCCATCCAGAAGTTGCTGGACGCGTCTTCTCAACTTTCCAGATACAGTGTGCTTTCGATTCCGGACCAATTGCCGGAGGCTTATGTTGGCACTTCGAATGCGAACTTTACTCGTATGATGGTGCTGGCGGTCTTCAGTATCTACCTGCTGTTTTCGGGTGTTGTGGCATTGCTGATGTTTCGGTCGAATCGTCGGCGAGTCATGACTTATACGGTTTCCGTTGTGACAATCGCATGCTTGGCCGCAGCTTTGCTGGGAAGCTATCTGCGGAACAGTCGAGGCGATCTGCATTGGCAATCTGTGATTGTGGGAAGTCCCGGTGGAGCGGTTCAGGTCGCGCAGATTCAGGTCCAGTCGGCTGGTGGGCGAAACACGCAAGTGGCTGTTCGAGGAAAGAATACTGATCTGCAGTTGCTGCGGAAGAAGTCGACGGACCGGAGCGACTACTACTCTCGATTTGCAGTCTACAACCCGGGGCAAGCAGAAGGAGCTGCTGGCTATGCTCCGTTTTCGGTTCAGCCCAATTTGTTGAAGGACGAACTGGACGCGTTTCGGATCGGTGTCCCGATAACTCCGTGGGGAGTCCGTCAGAGCATTGCCACGGCGTATGACCCTGAGTTGCGGGGAGTTCAAGTCGAGTTGAGATTTCGTCCTGAGGGCCCGCTGACATTTGACGCAAATTTGAGGGGTGGAGAATCGTGGACCTACGTGATACCAGGTCAATGGACCGTGTCCGTGACGAACCAACTTCCCTTCGATCTGACTGAATGCCATTTGCTTGTGACTACATCAGTCGCTCATGTTCCCTCCGGGGGGATGACCGTCTCCGGGCTGGAGTTTTCTCCGGGTCGTGGGGAGATAATGCTCGGCGAAGTTGCCGCCACTGCAACTGCCAGCAGTGCATCATCAAACCTCACTGTTGGCGTAACGACGAATCGCCTCTGGTATAACTACCAGAAGAAGATTGAGCCGGAGCCCTCTTTTCCCGGCGCATCAGATGTCTGGTTTGTTGCTCGGCTTAATCAATCACCGTTGCTGAAGATCGATGACGAGTACAGTGACTTTGAGCAGTTCGATGGGGTTCACTACTACATGCAGAAGTTGACGCCGTACGAGATACCACAGGAGTGGCGTGACACTTGGCAGCAGTGCTTCAAGCAACAAATGAGTGTGGCTCAGGAACTATTAAAAATTCAGGAAACACAGCAGCCAAAGATTCCCCAATTCTGAAACCCGCTGTTGACTTCCTGATCGTTGTGGCCCACATTGACCCGTGTCGTT
>CAIJTV010001223.1:0-2553 GCA_903823635.1 uncultured Planctomycetaceae bacterium | reverse complement strand
GTGTCCCGTTTGCGCCAATGCGACGCCCGCGAATTGGACCGAAAACAGCGTGAAGCTAAGAGTGGCTACGACCGTGAAGCTGGTATGCATCACTTCTCTTTCTGCAAGTATGGCTTCTAAAGATTTCGGAAAGGACGATGACAAAAAGTCCGGCGGTCATCTCGCGAATAGAACCCGAACCTCGCGACAGCTTGATGTAACGAAGGCTCTGAATTCTGATTGAATTCGCAAAAGCTAGGCCTGTGCGAATTGATCGGCAATCAAACGCCGATCACTTCTTCACGAAGAGGAGTCCCTGATCATCAGGTTCGCCACCAATCATTTTGAACTGGAATTGGGTCGGGCTTGAGTTCGTGATTTCCGCCAGCATCGTACCGCCAGCATCAGGTTCCATTGCCAGGTTATTTTGGTCGACAGCAAAAACGCCCTTGACGGATTCTTTGGTTTTTCCGCGAGAATAACTCCACACAAACGTGCCGTCTTTGGTGAGCGCCAGTTCGAACTGAGCCTCTGCGCTGTCAGCCTTCCATGTGCCAACCATTGTGTCCACAGAGAGAATTTTGTCCGGAGGAAGTTCGAGGGGAGCTGGCGGAGCCGGTGGAGGTGATTTCGCGGTCTGACCTGTTGCAGGCGTCATTCCAGCCAGTTGAGTCAGAAGTTTGTCGCCCGGTAACTGCTGCAGAGCAATCGCAAAGTATTTGCCGGAGACTTCCTTGTGCCCCATCGTCAGGTAATGGTAACCCAGGAGAAAGCTGGCGTCGGCGGACGACGGGTTAGCCTTCATGAAGTTTTCCAGCTCTCGCAGTTGCTGAGTATAGACTTCCACGTTCGGATAAAGTCCGCTCATGGTGGTCCAGTCCCAGCCTGGTCCTGCAGAAAGCACCGCATAAACAGCGGCCGCCGAGTCCGGGTATTTCTTCTGAGCAAACAGTACCAAGCCGCGAAACTCATGGACCACGGTATCACGAGGCATCGTCTGCAGAGTAACGTCCAGTTGAGTCAATGCCGTTTCGTATTCGCCCCCATAGAATGCCGTGCGGGCCTGTTCGAACGACGACATGCCAGCTTCCGTCGGCTCGGGAGGTCCGACGGGCACAGATTCTGGAGGAGCAGCATTCGGGTCTGTTGGAGTTGTCGCTGCACCACTATCCGCGTACACGACAAGCGGCTCGGAATAACTGTAGCTGGAACTGGAACTGCTTCCGCTACTTGCGTACGGGTTCGAGTAGCCCCAGTAACCGAAGCCATAAGCGAGCCGATTCACACCCCAGCGAGTGACACCCAGAGCCGCAGCGCCTGGATAATTGTCCCACATGTAGTCCCATCCATCGCCGGGTTCCCAGCAGCCGTTGTACCAGTCTCCGTGATGATTCAGATTGCCGTCTGCAAAGTCCTGCCAGTCCTCGCGGTTGCTATCACGCCAGTCCTGGCGATCATTCTGCGTGTCCCCCCGGTGCTGCTGCCAGTCTTCTCGCCCGGTGCTCAAGCGATCGTTCAGGCCGCTGCGGCGTTCGTCGAGTGTCTGAGGGCGACTGGCAACACGATCCTGAACCACAGCGCCTTGATTGGGAAGACGTGACCCCCACGTTTCCACTCCCAAGTCCCGGCAGGGAAGTCCCGGGCCGCGTGGCGGCAATCCCAGCAACGGCACCGGTACCAATACCCCCGCTAACAGATGGTCGAGTCCCGGGAAGTGCTGAAGGACGAGATCCCGGCTGAGCTCCCGTCGCGGGGCGAGTTGCTGGCAATGTCGATGGTCGCGAACTGATTCCAGAAGCTGCAGCGATCCCAGAGCCAGCTCCTGAACTGGGCCGCGTTCCTGGCTGAATTGAAGGTCGTGCCCCGGCCCCTGCACCGAGATGCGGTTGTGTTGTCGGACTGACCGGACGAGATGCTCCACTTGAGGGCCGATTCAGCGAAGGTGAACTGCCAACCGAAGGCCGCGCCCCGCTGGAAACTCCACCTGATGGTCGAACGCCTCCACTGGCAGAGGCTCCGCCGGATGGACGTGCCATGCCGCCGCCACCAACTCGTCCCCCACCTCCGCCTCCGCCACCGCCTCCTCGACCACCCCGGCCGAATGCAGTGTTCATCGAGTCGCTGAGCATAAACAGTGATAAGAGTCCGACCAACGTTACCATTGCTCGTGTTTTCATCAGGAAGTTTCCTCTTAAGAAACCAAAACTGCCCGTCAGGAAGTCTTCTCGTGACGTTGTCGTGGTATGCATGCAGATAGAATCTGGTTCAATTCACCGACGAAGGTGAACGACTATTTCGCTGGCACTGGAGTTGATTCGAGTTCCTGCGGCTGAGGCGGTTGACGAACCACGATGACTTTTACGGCTGGCAGCAGTTCATTGCCTGACACCCGATCGACCGATTGAAATACATAGCGATCCATGCCGATTGGCTCGACATGATTCGTCGCCGACGCCGTCGACCCATCAGTGTTGACCGAAGTCGCTTTAATCAGCCAGCCGGTTTCCGTGGGAGTCCATTGGCTTTCGCCGTAACCGCCTTCGGAATCAAAAGTCCAGGCTTTGAATTGCTTTC
>CAIJTV010001222.1:0-1527 GCA_903823635.1 uncultured Planctomycetaceae bacterium | reverse complement strand
CCGGCGTCGATTGTCTTTTCAACAACTTCGCAGAGAAAATCGAGTTCCGTACGAGCCGCATCTTCGGGTGAAAATTCAATATCGTCGCAGAACTCTTTGGCCAGCTTCACCGAGCTGATTGCTCGCTCAATGATTTGTGCCTTGTCCATCTTGAGTTTGAACTCACGATGAATCGCACTCGTGGCGAGAAACACATGGATGCGGCGCTTCTCTGCCGAAATCAGTGCGGCCTTGGCCTTGGCGATATCGTCTTCACGACTGCGAGCCAGTGCACAGATCGTGGTCCGATCACCGAACCTTGCGGCAATCTGAGAGACGGCTTCAAAGTCGCCCGGAGAGGCAATCGGGAAGCCGGCTTCAATCACGTCAACACCCAGCTCTACCAGGGCTCGTGCAACTTCCAGCTTCTCCCGAGTATTCATGCTGCAGCCGGGAGACTGTTCGCCATCGCGAAGAGTGGTGTCGAAGATGATGATCTGGTCGCCGGTCATGGGGCTTTCTCCGTGCGGAGGTCGTCAAAGGGAACAAAGCAGGAGTTTTGGTCTGAGCATTCAAACCGTCAACTCATGCCAACAAAAAAACCCTGAGGAAGTCCTCAGGGTTCGTAAAGTCTATCAGACTGCATGCGTACCTGAGGCGGGCTTCACGATGGAAGCAGTAGAAGGCCCAGGGTTAGCAGCAGGTTACTCATGGTTTAAATGATCGGCAAAGTGCCGTCTTTTCTAAACGATTCCAGTCAGTTCTCTAGGGCATTCCGCAGGAGTTTTCGTTTCCCGAATCTCCCAACGCAACAGCCTCTTCAACAGCTCGAGACAAGTTTTCTGGCACGCAGGTTACCGCGATCAACGGCAATCGTCAACAACTTTCGCGGATTCCTTGCGATCGGCCAGGTTGTATGCCAGTATGAACACCCCCACCGGAAACTGGCGAGCGAGCAGACACCACACTACATATTGCCGCGAAGGACTAGATCTTGCCACCATCGCAGGAAAACTCACACGAGCGAATCCCGGTCGAGCACAATCCTTACGAGGCCTTTGATGCGGCCGGTAGCTTTCCGGTCGACTCCAGTACCGTGGCCAGCCGCACGCGATTCAAAGTCCTGGGAGTGCTCTGCCTGCTTTCGGGGATTCTTTACCTTGATCGCATCTGTATTTCGGCAGCCGTGGATTCGATCAAAACAGATCTCAACATCACCAATACGGAAGCCAGCTATTTTCTGATGGCATTTCAACTGGCTTATGGCTTGTTTGAAATCCCCACAGGCCGCTGGGGCGATCGGCTCGGCGCACGCCGCGTGTTAACTCGCATCTCACTGTGGTGGTCTGCCTTCACGGCCATCACCGGAGCATGTACCGGCCTGTGGATGATGGTCGTGGTTCGATTTCTCTTCGGGGCCGGCGAAGCAGGCGCGTTCCCCAATGTCGCTCGAGTCATGGCGCGATGGTTTCCGGATCATGAACGAGGTCGAGCGCAGGGAGTTTTGCTGGCCGCTTCACAAATCGGAGGAGCGCTCGCTCCGTTTCT
>CAIJTV010001221.1:0-1747 GCA_903823635.1 uncultured Planctomycetaceae bacterium | reverse complement strand
CTCGTCATCGACCGGTGCACCGAGGCGTCTGGCTCAGCGAGGCGATCTTCAACCGAACTCCGCCCGCACCTCCGGCCAACGTTGATCCGATTGAACCGGTTCCGCCTACGGGCAACAAGATTACGATCCGGAAGAGAATCGAAGCTCATGCAAGCAACGCAAACTGCGCGGCCTGTCATCGAAACATCGATCCGCTCGGTCTGGCCTTTGATCAGTACGACGCGATCGGACAGTGGCGTACTCGCGAACATGTCCCAACCGGTGTTGGAGAAGATCCGCTTGTCGATGCGACAGGAAAGATGCCCGACGGGAGACTTTTCGAGAACGCGGTGGACTTCAAACGCCTGCTGATCGAAGACCAGGACAGTATCGCCCGAGCCTTCATCGAACAACTCTGCACCTACGCCCTCCGCCGAGTCCTGACCGTTGACGACGAAGATGATTTGCAACTGATTGCAGACGAAGCCAGAAAAACCGGATACGGAGTGAGAGACATGATCCGAGCCGTGGCGACTTCAGAGCTCCTGAGGAAACGATAATCATTCCTCATCACTCCTCCCAAACCCTCAATCCTAATTTTTATCTTCATCTTAATCCTAAACCCCACCCCCGGAGCAACCATGAACTTTCTCCCCCAGTCGTGGCTTATTGATCGTCGTCACGCTCTTCGTGCGGCCGGGACTTGCATCGCTCTGCCGTTTCTTGAATGCATGGTTCCGCTCAGGGCCGAGGAGACGAACAACGAGTCGCCTCGCAGAGCCGCCTTCATTTATCTGGCCAACGGAGTTCATTCACTCAACTATCAGATCACGACGACGGGCAAGGATTATCAGTTCTCCCGATCGCTCAAGCCGCTGGAGAAGCACCGCGACGTTATTACGCCGATCAGCGGACTCCATCATCCCGGCAGCCTCGGCCATCACCATAACTGCATCAATGTGTGGCTCACCGGCGGCAAGATTGGGCCTTCAGAGCGCAACACGATTTCCGTAGACCAGAAGATCTCCGAGATCACATCGCAGCACACTCGTTACCCGTCATTGGAGATCGCTCTCACCGGAGGATCGCTCGCCTGGACCGCGGACGGTGTCGGTCTTCCCGCGATGCGGCGCTGCAGTGAGATCTTTGCGGGCCTGTTCGAAGAGCCCAAAGGCGGCAGGGATGCTCAGAGAAAAGCACTGCGCCGCAAAGCCAGCATACTCGACGACAACCTCGCTGAAGTACGTCAGCTTGAGCAGAGAATGGGAACCGCCGATAAAGGCCGACTCGACCAGTATCTCACGTCTGTCCGAGAAGCCGAAATCCGCACACGACGGGCTGATGCCTGGCTCGACACCCCCTTGCCAGTCATTTCAGAAGCTGATCGCAAACGGACGAATCGTGACATCGCTGCGACGATGGCAGGTGACTATTTCCGAACTGTCTACGACCTGATTCTGCTTGCCTTCCAGACGGACCTCACGCGAGTCGCCACATTCAGTCTCGGCGGCGAAGGTGATGCATTCTCCATCCCGGAGATCGGCATTACCGAATCCCGCCATCAGCTCAGCCACCACGGGGGTGATCAGGGCTACATGGAGAAGCTTACAAACTACGATACGTTTGCGATCGAACAGTTCAGCTACTTCCTGACAAGACTGAGCGAGACGAACGATTTCAACGGAAACCCTATGCTGGGCTCCACGATGGCCTTGTTTGGAAGTGGCATGACCTACGGACACAGTCACGGCAATGCCAATCTGCCACT
>CAIJTV010001220.1:0-5469 GCA_903823635.1 uncultured Planctomycetaceae bacterium | reverse complement strand
TGCCGCCAGCAAACCGGCTCCCTCAAAATCGGTGGCAGGGAAACCTGCGGCACCGCCGGCTGCAACGGCGGCTTCCAAACCGAAGGCATCAGCATCAACATCTGCGTCAAAACCGGCACCGGCAACTTCACGACCATCTCAGAAGCCAACTAGAAAAGAACGGCCTGTCGATGATGATCCGTGGAACACGGATTCGTATTCAGAGCCCGCCTACGACGATTATGGCAACTACGGCCAAACCTCCGCGCCGCAGCGACGCACTCCACCAAAAAAGAGTGGCAACGGGCTAATGATTGGTTTGCTGGCTGGGGGTGGCGTAGCACTCGTCGGCGTGATCATATTTGCAGTCTCGTCATTTCTGAAAAGCTCCGGAGCAACTTCCGGCACTACGACGGGCACTGAGATCGCAGGGACGCCATCCGGCGGAGAAAATGCTGGAATTGCCGGCAGCGATCCGGGGTCAACCGGGATGACTCCGCCGACCGTTCCCGGCATAACTCCTCCGGGACAGGCAGGAACTCCGACGCTGCCCGGAGCCAGCAACATACCTCCTGCCACCGCAGCCATCAGTGGCGATGCTCGCAAGCTGCGCTATCACTGGAAGCCGGGTGCAGTTCACACCTACATGTTCACCGTGGAAGAAGGTTCCGGCGATGACCTAAAGAAGACAACCGGCACATGTACTTACAATGTCAGTGGCAACTCGAATCAGGTGGTGTCGGAAGAAGAAAGCTCCGGCACGGGCTTCGTTGTCGCCGCCGATGGACTCGTCGGAACATGTGCTCACGTTGTCGAAGGTGCTAAACGGATCGAAGTCCACCTTGGCGGGCAAACCTATCCCGCGACAGTCATTGCCGTGGATCCTCGATCTGATGTTGCCTTGATCAAAATCAACGGCTCGGGCCTTCCCACACTGAATCTTTCGGATTCGGACACGGTTCAGCTTGCCGAAGCCGTGCGAGCGATCGGTTATCCGCTGTCTGACGTGTTGGGCACCGATGTGAAAGTCACGACGGGAACCGTGGCCGGGGTGATCCAGAATAAAGAGCGAGGAAAACAGATTCAGATTGATGCAGCGATCAACCCTGGCAACAGTGGCGGCCCTGTGGTGAACGGGGCAGGGCAGGTCGTCGGAGTAGCCAGTGCAAAGCTTTCAGGCTCCTCTGTCACTTCCGTTGGGTTTGCAGCACCAGTTAACGAACTTCGAGCACTCGCGGCGACAAAGGGATTTCAACTCGCAAATGCACCTCGAGGTCAGGATCTCGCCGGCCCCGAAGTGGCTCGGCGAGTGACACCGGGCGTTGCATTCATTAAGGTCTGGGGGAACAGTGGCGGCAAGATGTATGAAGTCGCATTCAATGCCAACTTCCACGAGCAGCCTCAGATGCGTCGCTCCAGAGGAGGATTTCCAGGCCCACCTTCGTTCGGTTCAAGTTCGATAGATCGTGGCAAATTGACTGTCAACGCACTGGGAGAAGTCCTTGAATTCCAGGGCGAAGAGCAATTGCCTGCGGTCCTCGGCCCAGTTGGCGTTTTCTTCATGGAACAACTGGATGCGTACTCCGAGTCTCAATGGCACGTTGAAACCGAATCAACTTTGCAGCGAATCAAACGTGATGATAGTCCGTTCGGGGGAATGCCCAGGTTTGGTGGTCGTATGCGAGGCTTTGGACCTCCGGGAATGTTCGGCGGACAGCAGGATCAGGTTGTTGAAGAAATCCCTGCGATTGAAAGAGTTTCTTACCAGGTCGGCCAGACACTGAATAACAAGATTTCAATCACAAAGTCTTATGAGTACACGGCAACGCGATCCAACAGCCAGCTGTATATGAACATTCGAGGCACCGGAACACTAGTATTTGACACGGTTCAGGGTATGCCTTTCAGCCTTGAATACAATTCGACCGTTGAGCAAAACAACGAAGACGGAAACATTAAGGTTCCTGTTCGAGTGTCCTACACTCTCCGTGATCAGGCGGAAGTCCAGCGAGAGATTGAACAGGCTCAGCAGAAGATGGCTACCGATAAGAAACAGCGTGAAGACGAACAGAATAATCCGAATCCAAAACTTGTCGATGACCTGATTGCAGAAATCCGTAAGGCCGAAGGTGGCAATGGGGCCAGTCAGCCGCTGTCACGACTCAGCCAGATTGCAATTGTTGAAGACAAGCGTGACGAAGTCCTGAAGATTGCTCGAAATCATATGAAGAACAGCAATGGCTTTGTCAAAAAGGGGGCGACCGAAGCCTTCTGCCGCTGGGCCACCGCTGAGCACTCCGAAGAACTAAAGAAGGTTCTTGCAGACTCTGACGGCTTGATGCACGACGCAAAAAAAGTTGCGGTGAAAACCCTCGCGAAAATTGCAAAGCCAGAAGACTACCCAACTCTGATCATGTCAATGACGGACCACGTTGTTCGTGGCGATCTTAAAGAAGCACTGATCACCGTCGGTGCTCCCATCGAGGAGCCTATCATGAAGACGTTCCCGCAGATCACTGATGCCTCGGCCAGGAATGATCTTTTGGAAGTTCTCAAGAAAGTCGGAACCGAAAAGTCCGTCGACTTCCTTGAGAAGTTAGCCACATCCAACGATTTCTCTGTGAAGAACAATGCTCAGCAGGCATTGGACGCGATTCGAGCGAGACTATAGTTCTCAGCTTGTGCTACTCATGCAGTTCCAGCGTCGCTTCAACCTCGACTGGAACGTTGTAAGGCAGTGAACCCATTCCGACCGCGCTTCGAGCCGCTTTCGCCGAATCTCCGAAGATTTCCACCATCATATTGCTGAATCCATTTACAACAAACGGATGACGCTGGAAATCAGACGTTGAATTGACCATCCCAAGAACTTTTACAATTCGCTTAATGCGATCCAAAGATCCCAGCGAAGCTTTGATGGTTGCTAACATTGTGAGAGCAACCTGACGAGCAGCAGCGACTCCCTGTTCTTCCGTCAAATCTGAACCGACTCGGCCGACGATCATCTTGCCGTTTGTATCAAACGGGACCTGCCCGGAAACGTAGGCAATTTTGTCCACAATCACCACCGGGGTGTAAACTCCACCCGGAGCGGGAACCGGAGGAAGAGTGATTCCAAGCTCGGCCAGTCGCGCATCAATACTCATGATCGTCCTCAAAAAATGAAGTGTGAATCAGCGGCACCAAAAAGCTCACGCTGAGGACTCTAATGCCTGACAAGGATTCGTGGAACCGTCTCATTGTACAGTGTCGGATCAATTGCGAATCGACTGGGGGATCCCGTACACTATCGAGGTCGAAGTCAACTGTCCGGAACGGAGAAGGCAAATGCATAATCTCAATTCAACCATTCTGCTGGCTCAGGATCTGCCCGTTGCCGCAAGCGGCGAACTGGATTTTGTTACTGTCCTGTTGATTTGTCTTGCCGTGATTTTCGGCATGATTCTGCTGGTGTTCGTCGGGATCTTCGCTTCGGTCATGTCGCTCTGGTTTCGAGCTTTCATGTCGGGAGCCTACATCGGCCCGCTACAGATGGTCGTGATGAAGCTGAAGAAGGTGAATCCGCAGATCATTGTGGATTGCCGGGTCATGTCTGTTCAGGCCGGAGTGGCCAACATCACAACCAACGCCATGGAATCTCACTATCTCGCCGGGGGCAACGTGCCTCTCGTCGTGCGTGCCCTGATCGCTGCACATCGAGCCCAGATCGCACTGGACTGGAACACGGCGGCAGCAATCGACCTTGCCGGAAGAAATGTTCTGGAGGCGGTCCAGACCAGCGTAAAAACCAAAGTGATCGACTGTCCGGATCCATCACGAACAGGACGACCAACCCTTGATGGTATCGCGAAGAACGGCATTCAATTGAAAGCCAAAGCCCGCGTTACAGTGCGAACCAATATTACTCAACTGATTGGTGGAGCCACTGAAGAAACAATCATCGCGCGAGTCGGCGAGGGAATCGTTTCTGCGATCGGGTCGTGTGAAAGTCACAAAGACGTTTTGGCCAATCCGATGCTGATCGCCCGAGCCGTTCTGGCCAAAGGTCTGGATTCTCAAACGGCTTATGAAATCGTCTCAATCGATATCGCCGACATCGACGTTGGCGACAACGTTGGCGCACGTCTTCAGGCCGATCAGGCGGAAGCCGACATGCGTATCGCTCGGGCTCATGCAGAAGAACGTCGAGCTGCGGCTGTCGCCGAAGAGCAGGAAATGAGAGCGTTGACGCAGGAGAATCAGGCGGAAGTCGTTCTGTCTGAATCCGAGATTCCTAAAGCCATGGCAGCGGCTTATCGCGGGGGCAACCTGCGAGTATCAAAAGAATCCTGATAAAAGGTCCATGTCATCGCTTTGGTGAAAAGCACGATCAAAGCAAGCAACGGTTACACGGCAGCCTCCGGAGGATTCCCCCCGGAAGATAACCCCGGGGAGAATGATTGCAGAGAGTTGAATCAGGCAACACCCTGGAATCCCATAGCAGTGAATCGTGCCATCTCGATCGCGTCCAGGATTTTCACGGCCACAATCGAATCGAAGCTCATGATGACTCGTCGCGAACCCTGGGCATCGGGAGTCTTTCGTTCGACCAGGATCAGGTCACCGGAAATCATATAGCTGACAAACTGAATCGACTCACCGAACGTTGTTAAAATCAGGCCGGTGCGAGGAATGCTGGCGGGCCATTCGGCGAAAATCCTTCGCATATCCTTCATACCAGTTGCTCCCATGAAGTTTCCTTTGCACAAAATCGTCTCACGTCACCTCGCTGATTATTCGGCTGAACTAACGGCTGCTCTGTAACGCAACACAGCCGACCTTTGATCGCGTGGATCACTATGAGCGACACCATGGGTCGGATCACTACAATCGGCGTCGCTGTTAAATTCACCTGCCACGATTGTTTTGCCCTCGTTGATTTCGCCAGTGAGGCAAGTTTTTCCGTTCAGTTACGATAAGCCGTCCAGCAAGCAACTCTTTTCTTTGGCCGCAGTTAGTCTCAAAACATACCGGGCCATGAATTTGATGTCGCGGGTGTTCACGGAACGTTGCTCTCTCGAGTTGTGTTCTGACAAAAGCTCAAATGCAAAAGGTAACGGATTATCGTGGCTGCTCCGACTGCTGCACCTTTCGACTGGAAAAACCTAAGCCAACGCTCTGTGGCTTCGGTCAAAGCCGATTTGCTGCCAAAGTCGATCGAACTTCCGGCTCTCCCGCATGCGGTGACAGAGTTTGTACAGGCTTCGGCCAATCCGGATTACAGCACCGCAGATCTCGCAAAGATTGTTGAAAAGGATTCCGCGCTGACCGTGGAACTTCTGCGACATGTGAATTCAGCGATGTACGCTTCGAGTTCTCCCATTCGCAGCGTCAAAGGGGCGATCAATCAGATAGGACTCAAGATCGCGAGGATGCATTTGATGGCCGTTGGCATGAAAGCCGCCAATCGTGCACTCAAAACGAAATTGATCAATCAGAGAAACTTCTGGA
>CAIJTV010001219.1:0-5889 GCA_903823635.1 uncultured Planctomycetaceae bacterium | reverse complement strand
GGGAAAAGTTGGCCATCAGATGTGTTCCGAGTTATAAAAGGCCGAACAGCCGGTAGCGCCGACTGCGGTCGCAATTTGAGATCTCAGATTTCAAAAGAATGCTGACGGAGCCAGCCCTAAGATCGGAACTGCAACATAACATTCTCGACGTCAGTCCAGATCGGTGTTGCCTCATCCGTAATGATCTCAACGCGACTATCGCGACGGTAGGCCGATTCTCTGACAGTGATCGTCGATCCACTGCGATTGATCATCCACCAGTCATCATCACAGTGAAAAATACCTTTGACGCGCTGAACTGGATTGAGCGCGGCGAGATAGTCGAAAAGTTGCTCTCGATCAAAACATTCACTGGGTGAAAAAATCCATCCGCATGCACGCTGGCCTCCGCCTTCATTCTCCAGACGCATTGGACGTCCGGGCTCAATCGGAGATTTGAGAACGACCAGGTCTTCCGAAGTCGGCGGCTGGAGCGACACCAGAGCTGCGGTGTGCGCTTCGTCGTGATCATGACCGACGGAATGAGCATGCGGAAACAAGGGAGGTCGAACAACTGTTCCGGCCAGATCCAGCCATTCCGGATTCAAATGTCCGTGCTGCGTTTCCGCGATCAATAACTTCGGCGGATCAAATCTTTCGATCCATGTTTTGCACCGATCGATCTGTGATCGCTCTCGCTTGTCCGTCCAGTTGATGGCCACAACATCAGACATCTGAATCTGATCGTGGAATCCTTCGCTGTTGGTCACACGAGGATTTTCGTAATCTTTCGGATCGACGAGGCAGATGGTTGCTCGCAGATCCAGAGCCTGTCGAAATCGTTCGCCCCGTAAAGCATCGATAACTCGGGCGGGATGACCGGCTCCGCTGGGTTCGATCAATAGTCGATCCGGTTTGGTCCTACGAATAAACTGCATCAGGACCGTGTCCATCATCGCCGATGTTGTGCAGCAAAAACATCCGCCAGCCAGTTCCTGAATCTGGACGTCCTGAGATTTACTCTCCATCAGAACATCATCAATCGACACCATTCCGTATTCATTGACGAAAACAGACCATCGCTCTCCGGCAGGGCGGCATTTCAGCAGCTCCAGAATAGCCGTAGTCTTCCCGGTCCCCAGGAAGCCGGTAATGATATTGGTGGGGATCGGTTGACCGGTGTGCCACACGATGTTTTGCTTCCAGCTGCGCGGGTTCTACCGAAATGTGGCAATTCGTTCAGGGAGGCGAATGCCCTGATAGCATAACGAGGACCATCCGGAAGCGCCGCGATGTTGTACGGTTGGGCGACATTTGAGCAGGATTTTGAGTGTTGGGCCGACTTTGGGGCAAAATGATCTGGTTGTATCGTCGATTTTCTCAGAAGCTGGCGGAATCCGGTGTCGGGATTGTCCCCCGTCAGGGTTGGAGTGCTGCAGAAGCCCTCAAAACAGCCTATTCTTCGGCTGGTTTTCGTTTGGACCTTCGTCTTCGTTTGTTTGGAAGCATCCAGCACCAAAAAGCGAACACCTGGCCTGATAGCTTCTGAGCCTGTTCTGGACTGCGCCTCTCGGTCGCAGGGAGCTGGCGTGTGGATCTGAGTCGTTTACTTCAGATGTTGCAGGAGGAACGGGAAGGCCAATCTGGTCTTCGTCCGATTTCACTGCTTCGCGCGCTGAAGCAGATGATCAGCCAAGGGTCACGGACGCGTCGAAATAGCGGTGTGCAGGCTCTGGATCGCCCAGAGTCCCTCGAAGTTCGTCAGGTCCTGAGCGCCGTATCGCCCGTTGATAACCTCGCCCCACTCATTGCTGTCGAAGAATCCTTCATCGACGACGACTCCGTGAACCAAGGGCTGGTTGCCGTCGATCAAGCAGACACTCTACTCCCGACAAATGCTGTTCCTTCTAATCTTCTGCCCGACGGTCATGTCGTTCAGATGGTTCGTGAGCAGCTTTCGAAGAGCCTGTCTCAGTCGAACCTGAACCCGGAAATGTCGATTCCAGAGTGGATCGTGCAGATTCCAGACAAGTCGAGCACCAATCGTGGACAACCTGGTGACGAAGTCCTGAGTGGCAATGCACTCATCAACGGTATTGAAGTCTCCTCCCCGGAGATGATAAGTACCGGCATGTCGGATCCGTTCTTTTCGACACCCAGTGATCAGCTCAATCTCAGCATTGTGCTTGAATACAGCGACGGACCTCAGGAAGTCACTGTTGAGAGCATCTCCAGCACGAGCTTGCAGATCAAAGTCTCCGGGCTGGCTGGCACGATTTATGAAGCTTCCGGGGCTGAATACACGGCTCAGGTTCTTTTTCAGAATGCGATGGAAGTCCTGCAGCGAGTCCAACCAACTCGCCCGGTACAGATTCTGTTTCCGTCCAGCACGCTCGGCGGTCGAGATCGGATCCCAACTTTTCCGGGAACGTCGATCGGTGACAGACTTCACACTGTTCCCGGGACAGGACTGTCAACTGGGGTTTCAGAAACCGGGGCCGATGTTCAAGGGCCACTTTCGAATTCGCGGGGACAGGACTCTGGTGCAAAGGTTTCCTCAGACGAAACGTCAATCGACTCATCGCTGATCGATGAGGTCTTTTCCGTATCCGATTTGGCGTTGGAAACCTCCATCCTTGTTAAGTCCGGCATCTCCAGACTACAGCAAAATCTGGCATGGCCGCAGGCAGATTCATCACCGACAATTCTCCGTCAACACGAAGAGATCTCTGTTCGGTCTGTAGAGCTTCGGCATGATCAGGAATCGGCTCCGTCAACAACCGCTGAATCCAACGCACAATCCGGGTTAGTCCGCCTCGTTCGCCGTGGACTCAGCTGGTTGCGACCGGGACGGCTTCCAGCGGCGAGACTGGTAAGCGACTCAGTGGCTTCGGAGTTCATTGTCGGGGTCGTAGCCGAACTGGCGATTCGCCCGGAAACAAAGCCCATCTCGCAGAATTCTCCGGCTGAGGGAGTTGAGTGGCTATCCTGGCTACTCAGACATTCGTCAAAAACGAACCAGCAGAATGGTATCGGCAACGACAACAGCATTCACCACGGTGAGCTTACCCCTGGTCAGGTGCCTGTATTTTCCGATTCGGTTGGTTCTTCGCGAGACGTGCGAGGGGCCTATAGTCCCCAGGCTCAGATTAGAAAATACCGTGAGCAGCATCGCCATGCCGGCGGGTTGAACGGCGCGATTTGCATTGCGTTGTATGAACATGATTCGTCGAGAGTTCCACGATCGACGAGTATCCCCAGAGAACTGAAATACGTTGCAAATCCACGTGGTCCGCCAGTCTATGGCCGAGACGCCGATGTTCCGTTGTTGGAAGTGGATGCTCCGGCAGATTTGCTGGAGAGATTGAGATACAGCATTGCCCCGAGAGGACCATCGCTGGCGACTGTGGAGACACAGTCACCCGATTTTACGTTCTCTTCGGGGCCGAGTATGAGCCCTGAAAAAGTGTCGACTGATCTGGCCATCTGATTTCAGAGGCCATTCTGTCGCATTCGACCAGGGCAAATCCCGGCTCCCATTTTTCACCATGGAGCCGATGCATGTCTCACCATTTTGACGACGCACGAATGCGGAGTCTTATTCGTTATCACTATCAGCGAAACAGACATCTCACCAACACACATGATGTTGAGGATCTGTTTCAGGACGCGTGGATAGATTTAAATGATTCGCAGCCGGAGTGTGATTGTCCGGAAGTGACTCCGTTAACACAGGAACAGGTTCTTCGACAGGCGGTTGGCCGAGCGGCCGAGCGAGCTTTTGGGAAACTGCGAAAACGAAGCCAGAGAGGTTCTGCTGCAGAAGTGCAGATGGAATACGAACCGGCGGAGTGTGTTCCGGATCACGGGTTAGTTCTGGATCTGAAACAGCAAATTGAATCACTTCCTTCCGATGAACGGTTGGTGATTGAAATGCTCAGGTCAGGTTACGACGGATCAGAAATCGCGACACAACTGAAGCTTTCGCCTCAGGCTGTGACGCGACGGAAACAGAGAGCCCTGGAACGACTGCGACAGATTCTGGGTGAATAACTATGAATAAAATCCCAGACATTCTCATCTCATCCAAAGCACCTGATGATTGTCATCAGGTGCTCAACGCCTTGTTTCTGCGCTGGCCAGTGGAGCCGAATGAAGAATTGCCTTCGGCTCTGCTGGATCATCTCTGCCAATGCCGCAGTTGCCTTCGCAAGTGGATTGCCCTTGAAGCTGCTGCGGATCTGGCCGCCTTGCCCGGTGAGCATTCCGGAGAACCCGACAACGACAACAATCTGTCCGAGGTTCGGCGCGCGGAGACCGCCTGAAGAAAAATCTCAGCGGTTGAAATCCCGAAAGTCGCCCACCATCACTCAGACTGAAGCATGCTGACGGCTACGTTCAGCAGTTGCTGTCCTCTGCAGTCTTCGTTACACCGGACAATGCGACTCGTCTGATCGATCAGTTCTGATTGACGCCAGCAGTTCCGTTTTCAATGATCCCAGGGACCAAATTTGCACTGTTCGCCGTTCCGCTTTTGCGAGCGGACTGAGTCTCTTTGGCGATACGAAAACCGCTTGAAGTTCCGCTGAGTCGGAATCCCGATCCGTCTGAATCGCTGACAGTGCGTTCCAGATGCTGTGGGCGACAATAAGGGCATTCGACCGTGTAAACGATTCGGCCACAATGGGAACATTCATGTGGACCAGGACCACGGCGGGATTCTCGCGTCGCCTGGAGGAAGGCAATACGCATCAGGCCCAAAGCAACAAGCGTACTCAGAATCCACGACCACGGAGCACTCATGAAGTAGACAAGAGCACAAGTGATCGCAAAAGAACTGGCCCCGCACAGCAGGTAAGGCCAGAGCAGCCGGTATCTTCGATGCCGCGCGTCATCGCCCAGTTCTTCTAACCACAAGCGATTCAGGCACTCGATTCTCAAGTAGCGTACAACCAGACTTTCCGAGCTGTTCACGGCTTTCAGGAGTCGTTCGATATCGTCAAGGACGCGATAGACGTCTGACTCTTCAAGATAGTCCTGGTGCGCCCAACGATTGCGAAAATCGCGCAGCTCGCTGATCAGGCTGCGTTCAACAAATGATAGCTCGTTGCGAAACAAATCATTCCATCGATCCCACATGAAAACCATCAGGGACTGAGCATCCCAGTTCAGAATCTCAGCAGCCAAATCTCCGTCACGATAGACGCAATTCACCCGTGACACTACGTAGGGACGCAGGCCAACAGCGAGCGAAAAAAGTCCTTCAGAAACTGGGTCTTTCATGGGCACCTCCCTGGGGATGGGTCTGTTCAACCAGAGCATCTTCCGGATCAAGAAGAGCTGAATCCTGATTTTTTTTCCCTCCGCCGCTGCGATGCGGGGAGTCCCCCGAAAAATGGCCGGTCATCCCGGTTGTATCGAAGACAGCAACCATTCCAGTCAGAGAATCTCAGCGGTTTCGCCATAGATGGGAATCATCCACCTCGAGCACCCGAATCGCCTCTGCGATGTCATCACGAAATCGCTTCGCATCGACGGGATATCCCTGAGTCGGTTTCAGGCCCGGGACATGCGTCGCCCAGAATTCATTGAATTGATGCATCAAGACTTCTCGAAGGTACTTCGAGACCATCGACGACAGGGCCACCGGCAGCAGTTCTTCGGCCCGAGTCCTGAAGCAAAACTCAATCCGCCCCATCCGATAACGCGATCGTTCACGCCCCTCTTCCATCCGGAAAACAAACTGATCATCGAAGTGAGAGGCAATTAATTCATCGTATCGGTTCCGACCACCATGCTTATCACAAACCACGAAAACTGAAGCGTCATCGTCAGTAAATCGATCGACAAGCTCACGCACCAGTTCCATGGTCGCATTTGAAAGAACCACGCCTTTGGAATCCGATTCGG
>CAIJTV010001218.1:0-5347 GCA_903823635.1 uncultured Planctomycetaceae bacterium | reverse complement strand
GCGTCACATTGCTGACACCAAGCACACGAGCTCGACCGCTGTCGTGAATTTCTTCCATGGCACGCCAGGCCGCCCAATCGTCTGGCGCAAGACCAATTCGCTGAGTGGGGCCGTGCAGTACGTAGGAATCGATGTACGCAGTGCCAAGATGCTCGAGCGACGAGGCAAACGATTGTTCCACCTGTGTTGCGATCGAGGCGGCGGGATCGTATGGCAGGCGATGATCCTGGCCGCTTCGGAAGGTGAACTTTGTTTGCAGGAACAGATCGTCCCGGACGACCACTCGGCTCGCAATCACGGCCTTGATGGCTTCTCCGACCGCAGCCTCGTAATAGTGACGTCGCTGATTGGCCGTGTCGATTCCGCGAAACCCCTGTCGCAGTGCCAACTCAGTCAGGCGCTGGGTCTCATGTTCTTTCCACGCGGTTCCGTAGAGGAATCGGGGCACATTAACATCTGCGAAGTCATTCTTCTGAGGTGTCATGTCGTTTCCGAAATTCTCATGTCCTCTCGTTGTCGCTTCAACGACGAAGGAACCTCTTGAACATGCCTCAAACCGCAGATCCCCAGCGAGCCAGCAGCGCGGCTCGATGCTCTGCCAGGTTTCCGGCCACGATGGCTTTTCGCAGTCCACGAACCAGTCGCTGGTAAAAGGCGACGTTGTGTAACGACAAGAGAATCGGCCCCAGCATTTCTTTCGCCACGAACAGATGCCGCAGGTACGCTCGTGAGAACCGAGTACATGCAGTGCAATCGCACTCGGCATCCAGAGGACTCTCATCCCTCTGATGAACCGCGTTTCGCAGCCGAACCGGTCCCGTGCTGGTGAAGGCCATCGCGTTGCGACCGTTGCGAGTCGGCATGACACAATCAAACATGTCGATGCCACGCGTGACGGCTTCAACGATATCTTCAGGCCGACCGACTCCCATCAAGTAACGAGGCTTGTTCGCCGGCAAAATCGGAACCGTGCAATCGAGCGTCTGATACATCAGTTCAGGGGCTTCACCAACACTGAGCCCGCCGACCGCATAGCCTGGGAAATCTATTGGCAGAAGTGCTTCGGCCGATCGTTGACGCATGGCCGGATGAATTCCGCCCTGCACTATTCCGAACAGAGCCTGGTCCGATCGTTTTTGAGCATCCCGGCATCGCCATGCCCAGCGAGTGGTACGATCTACGGCGACCTTGATTTTTTCAAGAGATTCGCCCGATGGCGGACATTCATCCAGGCACATCATCACGTCGGCACCCAGTTGCTCCTGAATCTCGATAGCTCGTTCCGGTGAGAGTTCCAGAGTGCTGCCATCGATATGCGATTTGAAGACGACTTTCTCATCCGTCATCTTCCGCATCTGAGCCAGGCTGAAGACCTGAAATCCTCCACTGTCGGTCAGGATCGGTCCCTGCCAGTCCATGAAGCGATGCAGGCCACCCATCTCGGCAACGATTTCCGAACCGGGGCGCAGGGCAAGATGATACGTGTTGGCCAGCACCATCTGGGCACCGGCTTCACGCAACTGAGCAGGCAGCAGTCCTTTGACCGTCGCAAGAGTTCCCACCGGCATGAACGCCGGTGTGTCGACAACTCCGTGCGGCGTCACCCATCGCCCAGCGCGGCCGGACGTGTTGGGATCGGCAGCGTCGAGATGAAATTCAAAGGCTGACATCTTCTGGGCTGCAATCTTTTCAATACGCGGCCACGATTGAGGTTATCCGCAAACAGGATATCCCGCGAATGCCCGGCCTCAATTTACACCGTGCGGAGAAAACTTACTGTCCTGGCAACCAGAGCTGTCCGCCGCCGCCTGCCGCCGGAGCATTTTCTGCACCCGGAGTCCAGAGGCCGCCGGATGATGAACCAACGGCGTACAGTCCGCCTTCGAGTTCTGCAGCGAGTTCCGGACAGCCCGCGTTCTCTAGCTGCTCGATAATCACGCTTTCAATCTCCGGGATCTTGTGCAAATATCGATCGCGGAATTTGTGCAGCAGCGGCTTCAACTGTGAATCTGTCGGATCTTCCAGGCGGAACGCGAGTTCGCGGATGTCGAGTTCCAGATGAACTCGGAACGCATCGCCACCCGGCTCGATTGCCTGACGAGCATTCTCAAGGCAGGTGAAAGTGAACTCATCGCTTTCTTCGACGCGAGCAATCGCCGCTCGCATCAACCATGCTCGACGAGCACCGAATTCCTTGAGAGCTGCAGGCCGACGAAGGATTTCATCAAGACCGTTTCGAACCTGGTTGCGAAGGCCCAGCACAGAACATCGATTTGTGAACTCGGACAATTGATTGTCCGCCAGCTTGGCCACATCCAGACGTTCGTACTGCATCGCCGGAATAGCTGCCATAGCGGCATTCGCGGGGATCTCTTTTGTCTGGCGAGAAGGCAGATTCAATCGCTGACGCAGCGCCTTGAGATCCGGGGCCTGATCGTAATTGGCAGCCACCGACAACATCACAAGCAGGCTGGCTCCCAGCTTTGTCTTGAGCGATTCCTCTTTCGAAGCTTCCAAGGCCGACTTGCCTCCCAACGTGGCGAGCGGCAGGTTGAGCCAGGCTTCGATGGCCTGTGGTTCCACAGAGCGAATGAGAGACTTGAAGCGTTTCTGAGTCAAGCCGGTCGGACAATAGTAGCGACGATCGAACGGGCGAGCTTCCGCACGCTCGTAATCCGTCACAGACTTCTTCTCTTCATCCGCTGATGTCAGGATCAAGTCCCCGGCAATTCCACGAAGTTTGACAATCGCGTTATCGATCTGATTCTCTGTTGCCGTGACAACCAGGAACGGATCAGTGATCGAAGCGGCAGCGGCTTCATCAGCATCAAGGATGTCGTAAAGATCCAGATCTGCGATGGATTCCGGCAGCTTGGAAGCATCTGTTACTTCTTCTGCAGTCACGACACTGGATAGCAGAACCATCATCGCGGCATGGCCCGTGCCATTGGGGTGATGGCAGTGCTCATGGTCGTGAGTATCATTGCGTTTGAAGACAGGGTCGCTTTCGAGGCGCGTCAGGAATTCTGACATCGATCGGACATTTAGCCGCACGGCGACGGTGCTGTATCGCTCGGTCGAGAGTGTAATGTCAATCTGCTGAGCAAGAGCTTCAGCTTCGATGGCCTGATCATAATCGTGCAGGAGTGTTGCGGCATGGTGCAACGACGCGGCAGCTTCGGCGATGCGACCGTCCCAAGCCTGGCAAAGTCCCATGTTGTACCAGATCGCGCCTTCGGTTGGATATGAGTCCGCAAGACGGTTGTAGAGAATCGCCGCCGGTTCCCAGCAGCCAAGTACGCTCAACTTGCGTGCTCGCATGTCCTGCTGAGTTGCCTCTTCACTGCAGGTGATCGGCAGCAACTGATAAGCACTGCGGAAATGAAACGGTAGTGATGATTCTGACTCAAAGCTGACCAGTTGGAGCACAAGCTGTTTCTGACGCTCACCGGTTGACATGCGGACGGCCAGAGCCAAGTGCTCACGAGCCGACAGCAGACAACCAGCCTTCGCCATGCCCGAGGCGATCATCGCGGCGAGATAGGCAATTCCCAAAGGCTGAGTCTTAGAGCACAACTGGAACGTGCGGTGGAGAATTCGGCGAGAGGCTTCGAATCCATCTTCTTTCAGACTGATCTCAGCGAGTGACAGCAGGATGCCCGGATGATCCGGATGACTCTTCAGGAAATCCGCGGCGACCTTGCGAGCTTCTGCGGTCTGACCCATTTCATAAAGAGTTGATGTCAATTCGCGAGCAACCACATCCTTGTCAGGATTCTTCTTCAGGAGATCTGTGAAGATTTTGGCCGCGGCCTCGGGCTGGTTATCGCGAATACGGAAGGCCCTCTGAAGATCTGGCAGGATTTCTCCGCAGCAGAATTTCAGCTTCTTACCACTGCCACAAGGGCACATTGAGTACGGGTCGTTGGCCATTCAGGCACCTGTTTCAAAGTTGGACGAATGAAGTTGAGTACGGTCGAACAACTGCCCCGAACATTCAGGCCCGGCGGCAGATTTGTTCACCGATGTTGTGTTTTCTGTTGTTTTCGCCACGCAAACATCCCGCGCAGCGAAGAAGGTTTTGCCCCGGAATTACCAGTGGCAAAGCCTTTGGCCGCGGGATGTTAACAGATTCTCTCATTCCTGGCAGTCTGACCGGAATCAATCATTTTCCCAAGAGCAACTTGCCATCCACCGCACTCGCAACCGCCCCAAAGTCATCCTTCGCCGACGCATCGAGGTTGTGGGGCTATTGCAATCGCAGGGTGGGACCAATGAGCATCACGAACGCCGACCCACAAATTTTCAGCTTTCACATTGGCGGGCCGGCGCTTCGATGGTCCCACCCTACAAGAACGCTTCACCACGTCAGGTTAAAATTATTCAGCCATTTTTGACCCTTTCACACACTCCGATCCCACCCGCCATCTCGGATTGCATCGCTTCGAAATCTGAACTTCCGCACGCAGCCGACCGCTTTGCTGGCTTTTCTGAACCCGGCCCGAGATTACCGAGGCGGTTCGCCTGCCGTTGCGGCGGGAATGCCATTTGCAGTCGGTGGCTGCCAATTCTGGTCTATGCAGCGTTCTGTTCTGCCATCGCTCTTTCTTCCGGGTGGGCGACATGTCGGGAAATCCCGGCTGAGGCTGAAATCACCACCACTCATGCCAGTCATCTTGCAGTTCGCCAGCGACGCGTTCTCAACTTTTGAGTGGCATCTGCAACGTAAACAAACACATCAACCGTAACTGACTTTTTTGAAGGAACCACCATGACCGCCCAAGCTGAGAAGCAACAGTATTCCTTTCAGGCTGAGATCAGTCAGCTCCTGCAATTGTTGTCTCATTCGCTCTATCAGAATCGTGAGATCACAATCCGAGAACTCGTCTCCAACGCCTCCGATGCGTTGGACAAGTTTCGCTACGTCAGCCTGACCAGTGGTCAGAAGCAGGATGCGGATGATCTGAAGATCACGATTGACCCCGATAAAGAGTCCAGGGTTCTGAACATTCGTGACAACGGTGTCGGGATGACTCGCGAAGAACTGGTGAACAACCTTGGTACGATCGCCCGCAGCGGTTCGCTGGAGTTCCTCAAGAAGGCTCAGAAGGCCGGCGACAAAGACAAAGCTGCTGATCTGTCGCTCATCGGCCAGTTTGGTGTCGGGTTCTATTCGGCATTCATGCTGGCTGATCGTGTCGAAGTGGTGACTCGCAGCTACACCGAAGAAACCGGTTGGCGCTGGGAATCAACCGGCGACGGCAATTACACCATCAGTGAAGTCACCGAACCTGTCGAACGCGGAACCAGCATTCGCCTGCATTTGAAAGACGGACTTGACGAATTT
>CAIJTV010001217.1:0-1774 GCA_903823635.1 uncultured Planctomycetaceae bacterium | reverse complement strand
GTTCAGCTCCTCCGCTCCCACGGCGTCCAGAGCATCCAGATCATTGGAAAACTGGTTTGTTTCGGCCAGCGTTTTCGCGAGCGGAGCTTGTTCCTGAATTCGCCGAACGTCATTTTGAAATTTGACAATTCGATCATCTTCATCGCGTCGGGCCTGTTCGACATTCACCAGCAGCACCTGAACCTGCGGCACGACCAGCATGTCGAGTTGCTCCGTCTGAAGTGACTCGACGTAGGACTCCGCCGATTCAACATCACCTTGTTCCAGCAGGGACGTAATTGCTGCCACGTGTTCGGAGACCCGGCTATTGAAGCTTCTGTTCTGCATGACGAAGAATGCCAGAGCAGCCACGCTGATCACGGAAATGACCGTCATCACAAGTCGCCGAACGTTCCGACGATGAGCCTCAGTGTCCAGTTCGTCGTAACGAGTTCGCAGACGTTTCAGCAGTGGCTCAGGAACTCCGTCGCCATACATTTCGATGGAATGTTCGAGCAGTTCCAGAGCTTCCCGTGGCTGACGCTGATCAAGAGCCTCACGAAGCGACGCAATCTGCTGTTCGTAATGAGCCTGAGCCTGCTCCTCTTTATCGATGGCCAACAACCAGTCAAAGGCGGGTCTGGTGTCTATCATCAGCGCGTCTTGTTCGGTCAACAAGGCCTTCTCCTGACAAGCATCCCATTGCTCACGAATTCGCCGGCCCGCCGCCACATCCTGAGCCGACCACACGTTCTGCAAGTCCGCCGCCAAAGACTGCATCCGCAGTTGCGCGATTCGAGCTTCTTCCTGTTTGAGCGCTCGTGAGGCGTTGCGAAGCAGCGCGGTTTCCGGAGCCCTGAACCAATCCTTGCTGTTGAGTTCTGAATGCAGCAGAGTCAGCCTGCGGAGATCGCGAGTCTCTGTAGCTTCGGCCAGCTCTTTGCGAATCCCTTTGACTCGCTCCAGTTCAAAGAGTTCCACTTGCTTCGCGGATGCTTCTTTGGCATTCGCCTCTTCCATTTTGTGGATTCGCCGCATCACTCCCAGACGAACTCGCAGCGGGCTGTTGGCCCGCGCGTGTCGTCGATTCAGACGATCGAGCGGCTCCAGCCTGCGAGCCGGCGCGTAGCAACTGTTGAGTTGTCGAGTGGCATACTGATCGATGGCAGGCGGAGTCGGGAATCCGAACTGAGTCAGATAGTCGACCCAAACGGGCTGCTCTGGAAAGTCCAGAATCGAAACAGTCTCCAGCAGGCCCGCTTCGTCCGCTCGCATAATGGCTTCGGACTTCAGGCCACGTTCAACCAGCTCCAGGCAAGTCTTCAGCAGCCCATTGACCTGCTGAATCGTCGTCGTGTATCGCTGAGCGAGGCGTTTGAGTTCCGATTCCGGAGGATCACCACGCAGCTCCAGCATGTCGCGAATGTCAGCGATGATTTCCTGAACTTCGTCTTTGCGAATTGAGGCCATCAGCGATTCTCCTCGACTGCAGCAGGCTCAGGGGCTGTTGCAGGCTCAGTAACTGCCGCAGGCCGGGTGATGGCAGCAGGCTCGGTGACCGTTGTTGCAATCACAATGTCTCCTCCGTCCCCGGCAAATGGACGGTACAAGCGATATTGAATCTGGCCTTGATTTCCGATTTCTTCACAGAGCGAGTTCGCTTTCTCTATGGTCATACCTGCCGCAGTCAGTTCTTCCTGTGCGGTCTGTAGTTCCGTTTCTTCGTCCTCCTTGTCCGTGATCTGAGCGTCCACTTGCTGGAGAGCCGCTCGCTGAGCGTTGCCTGCTCCATTGG
>CAIJTV010001216.1:0-2848 GCA_903823635.1 uncultured Planctomycetaceae bacterium | reverse complement strand
ATCAGCATCGTGGTCGTTGGCTTCATCGCATACCTGGTCACTCGTTCTGTCACTGGCCCGGTCTTCGAAGTACGCAACATGGCCCAGTCGATGGCGAATGGCGACCTGCGAAACCGAATACACCTTGAGCAGAAGGATGAAGTTGGGGAGTTGTCAGCTGCTACGAACATGCTGGCCGATTCTCTGACGCGGATTGTGACAGAGATTCAGAAGGTGTCCGAAGGTCTTGGCGTTTCTGCCTCCGAACTGACAGGTGTCTCGAACCAACTGCTGTCGCAAAGTGAAACAGCCTCTCTGAAGGCAACTTCGGTTGCAGGTTCTTCGGAACAGCTGTCCAGCAACATCAATACGATGGCTGCCGCCGCCGAACAAATGAGCGTCAACGTTGCATCGATCAGCTCGGCCAGCGAAGAGATGAGCATCAACGTGGGAACGATCTCAACGGCCGCGGAACAGACGTCAACCAATGTCAGTGTCGTCTCCACCGCAGTTGGAGAAATCTCCGATTCATTCAACGATGTACTGAATGACGTGCGAGAGGGGTCACGTGTCGCCGGGGAAGCCAGCCGGATGGCCGACTCGGCCACTCAGACCATTGAGTTACTCAATCAGTCGGGTGCAGAGATCAGTAAAGTCACCGAAACCATCAAGATGATTGCACTGCAAACCAATCTGCTGGCGTTGAATGCGACCATCGAGGCGACATCTGCAGGCGAAGCTGGTAAGGGCTTTGCAGTCGTGGCCCACGAGATTAAGGAACTAGCCAATCAAAGTGCCAAGGCTGCCGAAGATATCGCCCGCAAGATCGAAGGAGTACAAAAAGATACTCGACAGGCCGTTCAGGTCATTCAAAACGTGTCCCAGATCATTAAAGATATCAACTCTTCTTCTGACCGAATTTCGTTGTCGGTAGAGAAACAAACTCGCTCTGCCACTATGATTTCTCAGAATGTTGGAGAAGCGAACAAAGGCGTCAGTGACATTGCTCGTTCGATTGCCGAAGTGGCGAAAGCTGCCGGCGATATGTCTCGTAATGTTTCTGAGGCGGCACGGGGTGCGACAGATGTGTCTCGCAATGTGGGCGAAGCCGCGAAGGCAGCCGGTGGAATTTCTTCAAGCATTCACGGCGTGAGTGAAGCGTCGCATTCAACCAATAAGTCTGCTACGAAAGTTCATGATTCCGCTGAACATCTCGATCGCATCAGCAGGGACTTACGAAAGCTGGTCGGTAAGTTCAAAGTGAATACTGAAGAAGTAAATAACGCATGACATCCGAACTGATGCGAGTGCTGGTTGTTGACGACTCGCGGATTTTTCGTGGTGTTCTCGAGGAGGCACTGGCCGGCTGCAGCGACCTTAAGGTTGTCGGGTCGGTCTGGAGTGGCGAAAAGGCTCTGGAGTTCGCGAAGCAATCGCTTCCGGATTTTGTAACGCTGGACATCGAAATGCCGGGTTTGGGAGGACTCGCAACTCTCAGAGCACTGCGAGCCCTCGCTGCGGATAAAAAAAAATCGCTTGGTGTGCTGCTCGTCAGTTCGCACACCAGGCGTGGTGCTGCGGTCACAATTGAGGGCCTCCAGGAAGGAGCCTTCGATTTTCTGACGAAACCCGAAGGTCCCAATCAGCAGGCCAACCTCGCTGCATTGCGTGAACAACTTTCAGCAAAACTGGCAGCGTATCGATCCCGTCGGGGCAGCCGAAATGCTGCTCCGCAGGTTGCCACTGCTGTGCCGGTTGCGGCATCGGTTCCGCGGAAAAGTCGTTTTTCTGCGGTCGTCATTGGCGCGTCGACCGGCGGCCCGGAAGCACTGGCCAGATTGCTGCCCTCAGTGGCCCCTTATTGTCCGGTACCCATGTTTCTTGTTCAGCATTTACCACCGGATTTCACAGGATACTTTTCCACCAGTCTCGCTCGAAGATGCGGTAGTGCAGTGGTGGAGGCTCAGGATGGCATGATCGCCCAGCCAAAGCATCTCTATGTTGCTCCGGGAGGGCGACATCTTGTTCTGCATTCAACCGACTCACGGCTCGTCATGAAGCTCAGCGATACACCTCCGGAGAATGGCTGTCGACCTGCCGTTGATGTCCTCTTCCGATCTGCAGCACTGGCCTGTAACGGGCAGGTTCTCGCTGTTGTTCTGACTGGCATGGGGAACGACGGAGCGAAAGGCTCTGTCGTCATGAAACGTGCCGGAGCTCATGTCATCATTCAGGATGAAGCGACAAGCGTCGTCTGGGGGATGCCTGGCAGCACCATGGCCGCCGGCGCCGCACATGAAGTTCTCCCTGTCGACGAAATTGGGACTGCCATACTTTCACATCTTGGCCTCAGGAGGTGATTGTATGGAGATCTCGCCTCAGCAATTTCGCGAAGTACAGACACTGGTGCGTGATCTGTGCGGTCTTGTGCTCGGTGATGATAAGACCTATCTGGTTCGAACACGGCTGGAACATATTGTTGCAGCCCATGGATTCAGCAGTTTCACCCCGTATCTAAGCCGTATACAACAGAAAACGGCGTTGACGATGCGAGATGAACTTGTGGAAGCATTGACCACTGGGGAAACGTCTTTTTTCCGTGATGGGCATCCCTTCGAAGAATTTCGCCGCAGAATACTTCCGGTGCTCGCACAAACGATTCGTGAGCGACGAGCATCCGGCTATCCATTACCGCAGGCTCGGATCTGGTCCGCAGGATGCTCAACCGGACAGGAACCATACAGCCTGGCGATCGCAGTCCACGAGTTTGTCCTCGGAAACCCAGCTCTGGAATTGCGGGGAGAAAACTTCCCCATCCTTGCTACTGATGTGTCCCGAAAGTCTCTGACAGTGGCACGGAAGGGAAGCT
>CAIJTV010001215.1:0-6470 GCA_903823635.1 uncultured Planctomycetaceae bacterium | reverse complement strand
TGGCATCAACATTGAATGTGCGTTTGAAGGAAATCTCCAGAAGATGATCGCCCGCCGTCAGTTCGATTGGTTCAGCCGAATGAAAGAGATTCTCTCCTTCCGACTGCAGCGCCAACTTTCCGTTAACAACGATGGTCAGTCGTCCGGACACCATCGCGTGGAAGGTGTGTTTTCCCGGCTGACGAACCAGAAGGCGGCCCTGCCACTTTGCCTGATAGTCGTCCCCGAGTCGGCTGTCGGGAGAAGAATCAGTCCAGTCAAACGCAATCCGATCGTCAACTTTCTGAACGATGGATATTGAGTCTGAAAAGAGACCGGCTAAACCGGGGCGAGTGGTCTCTTCGTCGGACAGGGCCGACTGATCAATACCACAGAGCAGTATCAGCACCAGCGCGACGTGGGTTGCAGGCGGAATTGATCGACTTTGCATGGTTTCAGGCTCCGGTATGCACAGAATCGGTGACGCCGAACTCTAGCACAGACAGCGGCAGTCCTGAATCGGGAACCAGAGCCGAAACCCCTGTGGAAATCAGATGTACGGACGAACCGTTGAACGATCTGTCTTCTGGCAGCACCGGCGGCAGCCGTCCGGTGCCCCTGTGATTTCACGGGCCCACACCGGGCAGTTCGCGATGCTCCGCTGGTTTTTCAATCGCTTCACTAAGTGATGATGCTGAATGGGCGACTAAAGCAGCAGGTTGCCACTCCAACGGCTTACTGGCCGCAGCCGATGCCTTACAGCCCACTCCTGTCAGGCGGCCTGAGCTTTCGCCTCGGATGCACAGTCCATCACGTTGTCTGTGTTGCGAAGATCATCAGCAAAGCACAGCGATTTTCTGGCTACGCATTCCTTGCCGAGGTTACTGAGCTGGTACTGGAGCCCCACACTACGGCCCGTGAATTCGAACTTGATGAGTCCCTGAGCAATCAAAAAGCCATGAATCGAAGTCAATGATGAGGACTCAAGTCCTGGCACTTCGAGAATTCTGTCCAGCCAGCCAGCATAGTCTGTGTTTGTCGCTTTGGCAGCCAGGTCTCGCACAGCATAACACTCAAGAACTGTAAGACAGTTCTGATCAAAGGTGTCTGGCGGTGTCTGCGTTGTGCTCATGCAAACTGTATCGACAGGATTCGTCATTGCTTTCAGCAGACGAAGTCTCCGTGGCATGATCGTTACGTTCGTCAAGTACTCTTTGATCGGAAAACGGCATTTTTCGATCGCACCCGCGACGGAACTTCTCGGCATCTGCGGAACCTGCAGGCGACATTTCCTGATCGCGGTGAAAATCTCCCGAGAAACATACTGGGGGATTACAAAATTATTCAAGCAGGAGTTCGTGGAGTTTAATGCCTCCCGCTTTCTGCTCCACCTCGAAAAACTGGACGCGATCCGTCGCATCAGTGAAGGCATTCGGAGGAACCATGACGGACCATTTACCATGGCTCGTCGGAGCAACGGATGTTCTTGTTGTCGCCTGAATTCTGCCGTTGACGGCGACAGCAAGAATTGCCGGTTTGTCAGCCGACGTCGTACCGCTTACCTGACCCTGATAATAGCAGGGAACCAGATTCTGCTCGCCAGCTTCAGAAGACAAACGTCCTTCGCTTAAAGTGAGCGTAAGTTTCGATTCCGCCGAACTCAGAAGTGGCGAAGACTCTCGACCAGACAACTCGGGAAGAAACTGCAGGTCGGTAAATTCTCCCTCAACACCTTTGCCAAAAACTTTATGAAGCCGATCAACGTATTCGAATCGACCGGGGAACGCGGCTTCAAGAATGATCGTCGGGGTGGCGACGACAGTCTTTCTTGGTCGCTCCGCCACTGCAGACAGGAGCGATTCACCATCCCAATTTGAATCCTTCGGCACTCCCAGAACGTCTGCAATCGTTGGGAGAATATCTATGGTCTCCACGTTTCGATCAGAGATCATCGATTTTGTCTGATGCGGATACTTGATAAACAACGGAACAGGAATCAGGTCAGAAAGAGTTTCCCCCTGCGGATCTCGTCGGCTGCATCGAGCCCGAAATGCGAAACCATGATCAGCCGTGACAACGATCATGGACTCGTCAAAAAGTCCTGCTTCTTCCAGCCGATCAAGTATTCGGCCCAGACAAAGATCGGCAAACCGGACCTGAAGCAGATACCTCTGCCATCCTTGATTGACCAGCCACTCATCATCGCCCCAGGAGCCTGAATCCTCTCCGGGTATCGCATCCGGGCCAATATTCATGCGTCTGTATAGTTTTCCGGAATCAAGCCGTGTCCATGGGTCATGTGGTGCAGAAATATGCAGGAATCGTAACGCGGGTTGTGCAGATGGCCTCAGACATTTAACGAAATGATCCACTTGCAGATCCTGATCCGCATCCCACGGGTAGACAATTTTCCCGTCCAGAGCTTTCGGGTCGGCCAAAGTTGGCGGCAGAAGGCGAAACCATTCTCGGGGTACATCAATGGCCAGTGAGTCCATCAACAGGGGCAGGCACATCCTTTCATAGACACGAAGTACAGTATCCAATAAATCAAGAGTCTGGCGGGGAATACTCGCCTGGCGATCAATCCGCCTAAGATGCTCCGGAGCAAGCTGAGTGTACGGTTCAAAGATCGACTGCTGAAATTGTCGCGAGTTATCGAGGAGCCTGAACAGATTCAGCGGGTACTCACTTTCCACAGGACGTTGAAGTCCGGTCGGAAGACTGCCGGAGAGTATCGCGGGTAGCGCATGATCCGTTCGTGTATGTACCGTTGAAGCATTGCGATAAAAGTTGCAGCGATCACTCAGTCTTGCAAACGACGGATATCGCGCTCGATCAACTTCGTGATTTTCATCCAACAATGCCATCCCACTCAGCCCGTCAAAAACTACAAAGATGACAGTAGCCGGCGAGCGAGCGATGACCGGCTGAAAATATTCGCGAGCCGGTACCATGAGTACTTGTTCCTGAACGGCGGGGTTCAGAAAAAACACCAGAGGAAACAGGAGAACGCCAGCAGCACTTGTAGAAAGCAGTTGTCGAAAGATCTCTGCCCGAAAGTAAAGTCTTGTCAGCCAGCCCGCTGTGAATATCACGGGCAGAAAAAAAACGTCCTCCGACAGACTATACAGAGCTCGCCAAAGTGTGGCTGATGCCCATCGCGCGGCATACAACAGCGCGAGCAACATCAGCACGACCATCAGGATCGTGCGAATCACATCTGCGAACTTCGGATAGCCCAGACGATGCAGCACAACACGTAGACTAAGAAACGAAGCGGGAATCCCCAGCGTGAGCAGTACGACAGCCAGCAGGACAGCGGCTGGTGAGTAATCGTAGTACCGGAGAAAGGCCACATTATTGACAAGACTGTCGAGGATCGGCTGCACGACCGCAAACGAATTCAACGCGGACAGATGCAGAAATTCCTGAACCACAGTGGGGCGGTAGCTCTGTGCCCGACGGTCGAATGCTGATTCCATTGAGTCCATACACAGTGTCCGAAATGCTTATGGTTTCAGCGGCCTCAACCGGAACAGAGTACGAGTGCCCGACGGTAATCCAAATTGCTCCTGCACCACAAAGTGGCTCTCAATAAGTCTGAGAAACTCTTCCTTGCTGTAGTCAGTAAAGACATCAGTGCGGTTTCGCAATAACCGCTGAACCTGCTCATCGTTCCGATCGATAAACTCGATGACGACTGTCGCCTGCAGCGATGCCAGCCAACGGATAACGTCACTCAGCAGCAGATTGCGTCCAATCACCAGATGATGAATCAACGCGAGACACAGCACAAGATCCGGTCGAGAACGTTGCTCCAGTGGTGACCGCTCCTGCCCTCTCCACCCCAGACCTGGAGAAGGATCACTCAGGTCTGTCACGAGCGGCACGATGATGCGATTCTTCTCTTCACGCAAAGCTCGATAGAGTCGATCAATCGTTAAATGGTCAGCATCCATCGCCACAACGACTTCAGAGTGCTTCGCCGCAATCCGCGAATAACGTCCCTGATTGCAGCCAAGATCCCAAACGGTCTTCCAATGGCCCGACGCACAGACCTTTTCAACGAATTGCTCTTTTTCGTGCCCGTCCCGACTGACTGGCCCTGTGACGTTGTCATAGTCAGACCAGACCGATTTTGCTTCTTTCCATTGCAGGCGGCCCACCAGGCGTGTTAGCCCTGCAACGTTGTTCTGTATCATCTGCTTATTGAAGCCGTGAGTCTGCAATGACGATGCTGTCGAAACCGGCGTTTCGGCGACGGCCTGCAACCGAGAATGTAGCCAAACGTGAGTCATGGCGCCAGAACGAAACAGGTCAAACCACGACAAGACTCGCGCAAACTGTTCGGGCAGAATTCCTTCCAGACTGCCTCGCAACCACGGCTGAAAATGAACGCCCTTCCAGGCCTGCAGCATCAGCGGATAAAGAAACATCTGACAGAACTGACGATAGCCCTCCCAGGGCGTCCCGGGATTCATTCGAACGATTGACGGTGTGTCGATCAGGATCGGCTGAGTTCCCTGAAACTGAAAGTTGTACGCTGACGCATCTTTCAGAATACAATCTTCCTTCAGGCTCCGTTCCATTAGCTCAAGCTGCAGCAGCGCGGCTTCGCGCAGCATCGAAAAACACCATTCATAGGGCCACGTGATTAACGGCACACGTTCATGCTGGAGTGTGGCAACGTAGCCAGTGTTTGGCACAAGGCTTTTTTCTGTCGACGCCAGACTCGTTCGAATAATCTTCTGCGCATTCATGGCCTCCGGAAAAAATGGCCGGGATGAAACCCAGGTCCATTCCTCAAGCGCTGAGGCATCAATCGCCCGACAGATCAGGCCCTCGCTATAAAACACTCGCGCAGATCGGTCTCGAAAAGACCCGTGGGCAAACTCTTGTGTGGGCACCATGGCTGTCAGGCATCGGCGCCCGAAGTATTTGGCTTAAGGGGTTCTCGCGAAACCCGCATCGTTCGCCAGAAATGCCTCACGAGAACCACAATTCCCGCACCGCCACCAACGATCGCCTGGAGCAACATGCTGCCAGTACCAGGGTCCAGATATGCAAATGTCAATATTGTCGTCATTATAAATCCCCTGCAGGCTTCAGGTGTTTAATTGGGTCTTCTTCATGTACTCAACTGCAGGCTTCAGGACGCAAACACTGTTCCATCGATTGAGTGTCGCCCAATCTTTCAGATTCTCGTGACTCTGGAATTCCTGTGATTACAATCCCGTTGTCAATTCAATCCCCAAGCCGGAGAAAACAGCCCTGAGCCACTCAACTGAACGTGCGATCAGACCTGAAGACACCTTTATTCAGGCAGAATGTGCAGAGAACGAGCATTGCGACCATCACCATGATGATGAGGCGAGAGAAGAATGCGAATCCGGTTCCTGTGAATCAACAGCAGGCTCTGCCATTCCTGAACTCAGCGCTGCGCTGCCGCGGCAGACAAAGATCCGTGCCTGGGAAGGTTCGCTCGAAGCCGGCTCACGGCCAAATCGTGAAGACTTACCGGCCCCTCCCGAACGCGTTCACCGACGCTGGGATCGCCTGATTCGTCTCGTGGGCAACGATGGCATTCGTAGACTGCTGAACTCTCACGTCACTATCTTCGGACTGGGCGGTGTTGGCAGTTATGCTGCCGAGGCACTGGCGCGTTCCGCCGTTGGAAGAATGACGCTCGTAGATTTTGATGATGTCTGCCTTACGAACGTCAACCGCCAACTTCAGGCTTTCCCTGCGACGGTTGGCCAATCGAAAGCTCAGCTGCTTGCGGAGCGAGTACGAGCCATTCATCCGGAAGCCTGGGTCGACCCCATTCAGGCGTTTTATGAGGCATCAACTTCTGATGCTCTGCTGACGCCTCGCCCTGATTTTATCATTGACGCCATCGACAACGTCACGTCAAAAGTGTTGCTTCTGGAAACCTGTCTCAAGCAGGGCATTCCTGTCATCAGCATTACCGGTGCCGGTGCGAGAATGGATCCCACGCAGATTCGCATCGACGATCTCAGCCGCACCAAAGTCGATCCTTTGGCACGAGTACTCCGAAAGGAACTGGCTCGACGAGGATTCGCGGCCGAAGGCGATGTGGGGCTTCCCGTTGTTTTCTCTGAGGAAGAAGTTCGAGCTCCCGAGGTTCCTGAATGGGATGTTGAAAAAGGCTTCCAATGCATTTGTCCTCACCGAGCCGATTCGCCCCATGCCTGCGAAAAGCGCCGAGTGATCTATGGAACAGCGACCTTCATGACCGCCGCCTTCGCGATGGCTGCCGTTTCTGTGGTCGTTCGCCGTCTGACAGGCAATCCCGGGCACGCCAGAGTGTGACGTCGGCCGGGCAAGCTTCCTGCAACAAAGTTTCGCCCCCGCGCGGGCCTGATGTTTCACGTAGAAACGGCTCCAGTCAGTGCTGAATTCTTTTCTGCCCTGGGCTTTCTCGTAGCCATCTCGCTCCGCCGAGATGTGCCTTGCAGGGTTCACGTTCA
>CAIJTV010001214.1:0-2121 GCA_903823635.1 uncultured Planctomycetaceae bacterium | reverse complement strand
TGATCTGTTGATTAATAATGCCGGAGTGGTCTACTACGGTCCGACCGAGAACATGTCACAGAGCCAATGGGACTGGGTCATGTCGATCAACCTGCTGGCACCAATCCAGATTACTCAACAAATGCTGCCGGCTCTTCTACAGCGGCCAGATGCTCATGTCGTCAACATGTGTAGCATTTCCGGTCTGGTTGCCGGCGGAAGACTGTCTGCGTACCACACGAGCAAGTTCGGCTTGATCGGATTCACGGAAGCCTTGAGAGCTGAGTACGGTCGTCGTGGTCTTGGAGTCACAGCGATCTGTCCTGGCCCCGTGACAACTCGTCTTTATGAAGACGGCATTTCAGGCCGTGCCGAACGAAAAGTCCCAACCCCTCCAGCATGGCTGTGTGCGACGCCCGAACGAGTCGCCTCGGTGACTCTGAAGGCGATTTTACGAGATCGACGGCAGGTCCTGATCACGCCTCTGGCTCACTTGCTGTTCCAACTCAAGCGGTTCGTACCGGGGCTTATCGATTTCGCAAATCGCTTCAGCTCCAGTCACCTAAAACGCCGTTTTCTGGGCCGACGGCGTAAATCAACGCTTGCCCCTCCGGAGGCAGTTCAGCCGTCGCAGCCACCGATCCGCACCGCGCCGACAAATGGGGCTAATGAGCCCCTCGGACAGCGTGCTGCCTGATTTGGCTGATTGTGCCTTTTTTAATGACTCTGACGCTGCGCGGTGGTAAAACGATGTTCATCGTTGTCAAGGCGCTCCTACGCCTCTCAAAGTCAGCGTAGCTTTCTCAGATTCTGCCCGGAACGAGAATGATTTTCGTTTGTGAAAAGCGTTTTGGACCTTAGAAGACTGCCAAATACTGGCAAAATCTCCGAGAATCTCTGTCGACACGGGCACTGAACGCAGTTCCTCCCATTGGGATTGCGGACTCCCACGACGACAGTAACTTCGTGTTCCGGGTCAGGAGGCCCCGTTCCGCGTATTGGCGGTTGATGCCAGCCATCACGAATTGACTTCCGCGAAAGCCTGATCATGAATTTGGAAGATCTGATTCTCGAAACACAAATCTCTGAACTGAAGAAACTCCAGACCCGTTGCGTCGAAGCTCGAGCTGCAGTTCTGAAGATTCGAGTTCAGCTTCTTGAACTCGACTCACACTCCTCCGAAGCCATCTCTCACCTGCAGTCACGTCTTGAAACAGAAACGAAGCAGCATATTGAACTGCTGGCCGTTGAAGTTCGAAACCGACTGGAGCAGACCGACGTTGACGTTGCTGGTCAAAGAGAGTCCGCAAGCGAATCTCGTGAACGGCGTCTGGAAGCACTGCACGCAAAGCTTAAACAGGATGTTGCCGAGTGTCGTCAGAAACTCCAGAATGAACTTTGGGTTCTGCAGTCCGTCTGTGATGAATCCAATGAAGACACTCCGGTTCGAAACGCAGAACGCGCTCAGGAATCTTTCAATACGCAAAGAGCGTTTATCGATCAGCAACTGGCCGATCTGAATTCTCGAGTTGATCATACGGCCAAGTATCTCGATGACTGTCATGCCGGGATGGACAAACAACTTCCATTGCCAGTGGTGGAGTTGAAGGGACGAGATGCAAGTCGCCAGATCGCTGTCGAACAACTGGATTACGCACTTGCAGCCGCAGGACGAGTCGATGGTCAGATGCTGCCTCAGTGGATCACAGGCTGGAGACTCTTCGGACTGGGACTTCTCATTTTTGTTGTGGTCACAGTCGCTTCGACTGCGTTGCGTGCCGACCTGACGAAGTTTCTTAACCCAGAGCTGTCAAAGCCTGACTGGGAATGGCTGGGAGTTTCCGCAGTCATTGGTCTTGGGGCTGCCGTTCTGATCAATACTGTGCTTACGCTCCTGGCTCGATCTGGTCTGCGGGGAGCATTCGAAGACGTTTTGCTCCATGCCTCCAATGCAACTGCGGCCGCGAACCACTGGGCACAAAAGAGCCAGCAGGAACTTCAGCAGTTGATGACCACCGCTGACACATGGAAGGCCGAAATGGTCGGGCGTCGTGAAAAACACGCGGCCAAATTGCAAAGCGCTACAGACGACCAGGTAAACGAGTTAATTCAGGGCTATACAGAACAGGTGGCTCGACAGTC
>CAIJTV010001213.1:0-4449 GCA_903823635.1 uncultured Planctomycetaceae bacterium | reverse complement strand
CGTGTGAGCCGGCTGACTGATGCTGGGATACTTCATCACGATCAGAAACCCGGCGGCAGCGGCCAGCATCGATCCCAGCACAAACGTAAACGATACGACGCGATCGACTGGGATGCCCATCAACGCGGCCGTGTCGGTGTTGAACGAGACAGCTCGCATGGCCACGCCGAGCTTCGTGTGAAAGACCAGATACTGCATGATCAGCATCAGTGACGTGGCCGTGGCAAAGATCACTACGTCGACCATCCCAATCACCAACTGCCGCGCAGACTCACCTTCACCAAACGAAAATGTCGCGAGAGCTCGGTCAGAAAGCAGTGGAGGCATATCCTGCGGACTGGCGCCAAACACAAAGCTCAACTGCCCCACGTTCTGCAGCAACAGCGACACGCCAATCGCGGTGATCAGCACGTTCAGCCGCGGCGCACGCCGCAGCGGACGATAGGCCAGACGTTCGATGGTGAAGCCGATCACTCCGCAGAAGATCATCGCCAACAGCAGGATCATCAGCGCGACCCAGACCGGAGGGACTTCTTTCAGACCATATCCGAGTGCAGGAAGAATTCGGACAGACAGTGAGTAACTGCCCCAGGCTCCCAGCACGACGATGTCGCTGTGGGCGAAGTTGATGAACTTCAGAATCCCGTACACCATCGTGTAGCCCAACGCGATCAGCGCATACAGACTGCCGATGGCAATGGCTGTGATCAGTGTTTGAGCAAAGTCAGACATGAATCAGGAAGCACCAGAGAATTATCGAAACGCCAGACCAACGACACGACACGGTCTGTTACTCACCCGGCGGAATCGTGGCCACGTACTTTGGTGCACCGTTCTTCATTTCCAGCATCACGGCGGGTTTCACGGCGTTCCGTTCTGCGTCGATGGAGATCTTTCCGGTAATGCCATCGAAGTCTTTTGTCTTCGCTAATTCCGCAGCAATGGCAGCACCTTCCAATGACCCTGCTTTCTTCATCGCATCGAACAGGATCATTGCAGAATCGTGTCCCAGCGCGGCCAGCGCATCCGGGACCTCGTTGTGCTTCGCTTTGTACTTCGCGATGAAGTCCTGGATTTTCGGGCTGGGGTCTTCCTGTGAATAATGATTGGAATAGAAGCAGCCGTTGATGGCGTCACCGGCAATCTCACCAAGCTTTGCTGAATCCCATCCGTCAGCTCCAACAAACGGTTGAGTCATCCCCAGCTTTCGCGCCTGCAGAATCATGCTGGCGACTTCGGTGTAGTAACCCGGCACAAAGATAACATCCGGTTCCGCTGCACGAATCGATGTCAACTGCGCAGAATAGTCCTGATCACCCGCCTGATACGTCTGCTTGCTGACGACTGTGCCACCGAGGGCCACGAACGATTTCTCGAACTCCTCTTCCAGACCGACAGAATACGGTGAGCCCTGATCGGTGACGATAGCGGCTTTTGAAGCCTTCAGACTTTCGTGCTCACGAGCAAACTTCGCACACACTTTGCCCTGGAACGGATCGATGAAGCAGACTCGAAAAATCATGTCACCGACTTTGGTCACCTTGGGATTTGTCGATGATGGACTGATCATCGGCACTCCACCTTCCTGGCAGATCGGAGCGGCGGCCAGAGAAAGTCCGGATGCCACTTCTCCAATCACTGCGACGACACCGTCTTTCGTAACCAACCGAGTCACGGCGGTGCTGGCTTCCCGAGCCTCGCCTTTGTCGTCGTACGTGACCAGCTTCACTTTGCGACCATTGATGCCTCCCGCAGCATTCAGTTCCTCGATCGCCATCTTGATTCCGTTGTCGGTCGAAATCCCGAACGTCGCCTGAGAACCAGTCAGAGAACCGTAATGGCCAATCAGGATCTCATCCCCGCCGCCGTTCTGGCAACCAGAGATCGTCAAAGAAAGGCATGCTATCAGCATTGCAACAATGCCGGTGCGTTGCAGGAACGCGCGCTTCGGAGAAATCATATGAGTCGTCTCAAAATGTTGTTTACGACGCGGGAAACACGTGGGGCCGGAGTTTATCGCGGTGCAATGAGCTTGTCACCCGGTTGGCCGCATGTTCCCGACGGGTTGAAAACTTCCGTGTTGGACATGGTCGCAGGACAATTTGCCGCGAATACAGGTTGATGTCGATCAACTTGTGGTCTTTGTCGCCCATTTCCCGATGGTTGGTCATGAGTAATTCCGGAGGGGACTCACCTCCGGCTCGGCTCTGCGCGGCATTGCATCAAAGCTGCGTGCCATTTCAGCAAAGCGTGCCGCCCAAGGGATCAAGGAAGGCGGTATCTTCTTCGTCAAGACGTTTCGGCTGGTGCTGCCTGAAGCAAGTCGAAGGACGGAGCTATCAGGTCGGCCGATCCCCGCGAAGGATCGAGGTGACATCCCTTAATGTGTCCATCATCGACGGACACATTGGAATCCAAAACGCTATGTCAGAACAGACGAACGATCAGCTGTTTCCATTCATCGATCAACGGCGGAGTTTCCTCAGTCAGTTCGATACGTTTCTGGACTTTGGAGGCATTCGTCTCCTGAATGATCTGGATTGGGTTGTTCTGCTGCTTTGCCGCTCGTCGCTGCTCTTTGACAAGCTCTCTCAGCCGCATGGCGTGTTCTTCCTCCAGTCGCTGCAGCACCTGATCAAATTCTGCCCGTGCACGGTCCGGCACCCCGGTTTGTTCACAGTGCGAAATGATTGCGGCGATTGAGTCTTTCTTTTCCTGGTCGAGCCGAATCTTCCCGACGGTCGGCCAACCCATCCGAAGCTGCAACCAGGCAATGTTTACTTTTGGTACAGGGTTATCGGATTCCTCTGTCGTTTGCGGCGGAGATTCTGAATTCGTGTCGTGATGTGAGGCGTGAGGCATCGAAGTTTCGTTTAAGTGTTTGGAGTCGCGATCAGAAAACGAGCTCCCCAGCGAAATGCCTGAGCCACCCGGGTTGCCTGAGAAAGAATGGCACAGAGTAACCTTCTTTGCTGGCAAATGGACGCCGCATCCACAAAAAACCAGTTCGACGGCTCATGTTTCCTGTGGAGCGGCTGCCGTCGTGATCGGGGAATGTGGATTTCGACGGCGGTCGTCGTTCACTCATGGTGATTCCTGGCCGTTCCTGACGTTGCTCGTTCGACAATTCCAGCGGGATGAGAAATGATGCCCCACTGATTTCGATGCCAATTGTCACAAATACCGGGCGTCTGAAAACAGAAACCTGAAAACACTCACGGAACCCAAGAGTCCCATGTTATCTCGCACACGTCTTACCGCTCAGCAACTTCGGAGTCATCGTTATCTGGGACCTGACGATCTGCGATCGTTCGGCCATCGGTCTCGCCAGAAACAAGCGGGCTTCACGACCGAAGATTTCTCCGGGAAGCCGGTCATCGGCATTTTAAATACATGGAACGATCTCATTTCCTGTCACGCCCATTTTCGACAGCGCGTGGAAGAGATTAAGCGCGGGGTCTGGCAGGCGGGTGGCTTCCCTGTTGAGATCCCCGTGATGGGGCTCAGCGAGACGTTCATGAAGCCGACGTCGATGTACTATCGCAACTTCCTAGCGATGGAGGCCGAAGAAGTACTGCGGACGTATCCCATCGATGCGGCGGTGCTGATGAGCGGCTGCGACAAAACTACCCCAGCGTTGCTGATGGGAGCACTCAGCGCGGATGTGCCTTCGATTGTGATGCCAGGCGGTCCGATGAATCGAACGTCCTGGCATGGCGAGCAACTGGCCAGCGGCACAGATGTCTGGCGATTCTGGGCCGAACGCGGCGCGGGTCGAATGTCGTGCGAAGCCTGGTGTGAACTCGAAGACCATATCGCCGCGTCTCCCGGCCACTGTATGACGATGGGCACAGCTTCCACAATGACCGCGCTGGCGGAAGTGATGGGGATGACTCTGGCCGGAGCCAGTTCTGTTCCGGCCACTCATTCGGGACATGCTCGCATGGCCGCACAGACAGGTCGTCAAGCTGTTGAGCTGGCTTGGTACAATGTGAAACCAACCGAGCTGATGAATCGCGACTCATTTGATAATGCCATCACCACCTTGATGGCGATTGGCGGATCCACGAATGCGATTGTGCATCTGATGGCGATGGCTGGACGAACCGCAGTCACCGTGACGCTGGAAGACTTCGATCGGATCTCCCAGAAAACGCCGGTACTGGCCAATTTGCGTCCAACCGGCAAATATGTGATGGGAGATTTCTTCGATGCGGGCGGGCTGAATGCCTTGCTGTCGCAGATTTCGGATCTGTTGCATCTGGATGCGATGACGGTCGAAGGCAAGTCGCTTAAGGAAGCCATCGGCGAAGCGGAAATCTGGAACGACGATGTCATTCGTCGGCGAAACAACGCGATCTGTACGACGGGAAGCCTGGCGGTTCTGCGAGGCAATCTGGCTCCGGATGGATGCGTGATTAAACCGGCCGCTGCGGAAGCTCATTTGCT
>CAIJTV010001212.1:0-9162 GCA_903823635.1 uncultured Planctomycetaceae bacterium | reverse complement strand
TCTCCAGACCGAGACACGAAGGAACAAGATCACTCATGGCTCTGCCCCTTCCGCTTCTGATTCAAAGCTTTCCGCAGTCGCTTGATCGCATCTTCATGCAGCCAGGAGGCGTCGAACAGACTCAGTATGACCAGCTCAGGAGGACTCTCTGGCCCCATGCCGTCGTTCCGCCGAAGTCAAAGACTTTTTCGTGCCTCATTTCTACTCGTGTAGAACTCAGAGGGCGGTGAGGGCGACGTCGATGCGAAGATTCTATCCGTGTAGAAATTGGAGGCGACAATATCTGCCGTCGGCTTCGCGATCTCACGCATGGAATTACCGGGCGCATAAAAAACGGCACTCCAGCAGAGTTGAGTGCTCTGCCGGAGTGCCGTTGCCCGACCCGATATTAAACGCAACCGATTAGAGTTGCGGAATGTTCATCAATGAGTTTCGTAGATGGCGCCGTCTGGCCGACAGTGCAAGCCAGGGCCGATAAAGTCCGGCGGTGTTGCCAGTAATTCCAGTCGCACCTCATGAGCACCACCGACGGATCCGTGGACACAGATGAGAGAGCGAATTTTTTCGACAGTTGCGACGTCAGTTGCGCTGCCTCCCATGGAGTACCATTCGAACCGAGTCACCGTACTGAAGAGAGTTGTCAAAGAATTCAGGTCGATTCGAAAACTGGCATGGTCAATCTGTCCATCTCGAGCACCTCCGACGATTTCGGTGGTCCCCAGATACATACAGACCGTCCAGCCACGTTCGTCGAACTGGCAGTCGTAGCCAACTCGACCCACATGAGAAAGAGGTTCAAAAACGGCCGAAGCTTGCTGAACAAACTGCTTTAGCCAGTCCGGACGGCAATCCCGCTGTTCCCTGCGTAACCGATACTGCTCCATCTGTAAAAGCAGTTCTTCGATAGACATGGGCAACCTGACAAAGGGCTGAGAGACCGAGCTTCTAAGAAGTGGGGGCGGTCAGCAATTGATGGTAACGGCGGCATCCATGACGGAAAATTCCACAGGCAGAGTTTTCACTCCGGCAGTCGTTTCCAGACTGCGAACACACCGTGTATCGAACGCATTTGCGCGAGTGATAAGCGCAATTTCTGAGGGAGCAGACAGAACCGCACACTTGGTTCCTGTCCTTCCAGATGCGCCTTGAGACGCCTGTTGAGCCCAACATGCCGAATGCTCCGGCTGTGTGAATTGATCCTGCTGCGGTTAGCTCAGGATTTCCTGCACAACGCGTTGAGGTTCCACTCCTGTCAGGCGCTGATCGAGCCCCTGAAAACGATAGGAGAAACGCTCGTGGTCAATTCCAAGGCAATGCATGACCGTTGCATTCAGGTCATTTACGTGGCACGGCTTATCAACGATGTTGTAACTGAAGTCATCGGTTTCTCCATGCACCACACCGCCCTTGATCCCGCCACCCGCCATCCACATGCTGAAATTGCGAGGATGATGGTCACGGCCGTAGTTGGTCTTTGTCAATGCGCCCTGAGAATACACCGTGCGACCAAATTCGCCGCCCCAGACCACCAGCGTGCTGTCGAGAAGTCCGCGTTGCTTCAAATCCTGCAACAGGGCCGCGCAGGGCTGGTCGGTGTCATAACACTGATGTCGAATTTCACTGGGCAGCGAACCATGCTGATCCCAGCCGCGATGCAGAATCTGCACAACCCGAACACCTCGCTCAACCATTCGGCGAGCCAACAGCGCACTTGCGGCAAAGGTTCCGCGTTTCGAAACTTCCGGACCGTACATGTCCAGAGTCTCTTTCGTTTCGCCGGACAGATCGACCAGTTCCGGCACACTGCTTTGCATCCGAAATGCCATTTCGTATTGAGCGATACGAGTCTGCGTTTCCGGATCGCCGAAGCGTTCGAAGTTTTTCTGATTGAGCTGCGACAGAGTATCCAGCATCGCTCGCCGATGTCGCGCGTCGACACCAGAAGGATTATCAATATAGAGCACCGGATCACCCACGCTGCGCAAGGCAACGCCGGTGTACTTTGACGGCAGAAATCCACTGCTCCACATCCGCGTAAATAAGGCCTGAGCCGCCTGCTTTGATGTCCAGCGTGGCGTCAGAACCACAAAGGCCGGCAGATTATTCGTGGCGCTGCCCAGACCATAAGCCAGCCATGCTCCGATGCTGGGTTTGCCTGGAACCTCGCTGCCTGTCGTGACGAAAGTACAAGCCGGGTCGTGATTAATTGCGTTCGTGTGAACGCTGCGAACAACAGCCAGATCGTCAGCGTGCTTCGCCGTCTGAGATAACAATTCGCTGGCCCAGGTTCCGGCCTGTCCGTAGCGAGCGAAGTTGAACATTGAAGGAGCGACCGGCAGTCGAGACTGGCCGCTGGTCATTGTTGTAATTCGCTGACCCATGCGAATCGAATCCGGCAGGTCCTTGTCGAAGTGCTCCTTCAGATTCGGCTTGTAATCCCAGGTGTCTAACTGAGAAGGCCCACCGTTCATGTGCAGATAAATCACGGCTTTCGCTTTGGGAGCGAAATGCGGGAACCCGGGCAACGGTGGATGAACCATGCTGGAAGAAGCAGCAGAAGAAAGCTGATCGGTCGCCTTCGCTGTTCGTTCGGCAGCCAGCATCGCCAGAGAGACGCCTCCCATGCGGATCGCCCCGTCACCAAAGAACTGGCGGCGAGTCAACGTCTGAAGGTATTCCTGAATCGGGTTCATGTCAGGCTCCATCATCTCAGCCAAAAACTATCGTGACAGCAAATACTGCTCCGACAGAAAACTATCGTGACAGCCAAAGAAGGAACGCGTACAGCACCCCAAGAAAGCTGATTGTCTTGATGAACATGACCAGCGCGGAGCGTAAAATTCTTTCCGGCAATTCAAAACGACTGTTTGAATAAACCAGGCAGATGATGGCTGTCAGGGGGACTGCGTGAGTCAAAATTGTCAGGTCCATGATGCAGTCCTCAGGTTATGGTTTCTTTGGGGTATCTTCATCATCGTCTTCGTCATCTTCCGGCTTCTCATTGCCATAACCATACGCTGGCCCATCAGCAGCATCCCAGATCGCCAGCAGGTTTAACAGCCCGGCGATCCACGTGAAGACCGACGCGATATCAAACTTGCGACTCAGATCCCCGTGAAGCCGATCCAGCTCCTGTGAATCGCACGGTGCCTGATACCAATTCAGAAAGCCGCGACTGATTGTGCCACGCAGCGTTTTGTCGATATTCAGCTCTTCACCATCCACACTCACGATACGACATTCAATCTCTCGACGAGGAGAACCGAAGACTTCTCGCCCCAGTCGAATCTGACCACCAAGACCATACTCCACAACCTTACCATCTGCTGCGCTGGCCTTCAGAGTTCCCGCGACGGCTTCTCCACCACTCGGATTGACCGGAGCGATCGTCATTGTACCCGTGACAATTTGCAGGTCATCTCCTCTTCCGCTGAAGTCCGAAACCATGCCGACGAAATCGCTCTGGAGTTCGGAATCAAGATGATCTATCCGAACCTGCTCATTGCGAAGCCGTGACTCCTGAACCAAAGCCGGTAAAGCCATCGCGCCATTAAAGAACTGAGCTGCGTAACCAAACGAGAACTTCGTCGTGGGAACTTTCTTCTCCATCTGGGGAGTCACTCTGTCCGTCTGGTAAACCAACTGGCTGTAAACTGGCTGCCAGTTGCCGAGAATCATGCCCCAGATAAACAGGCTCAAGATGCACACAGAATAAATAGTGGCCTTGAATCTTCGCCCCTGATACCAATGCCCGGCACCTGGAATCAGGTAAGCCAGTAACGCAGCAATGAGAGGGTTCTTTAAGTTGACTCGAGTATTTCTCATGAATCGGCCTGTTGGGCTGCGTCCAATTTCGTTCGACGATAAAAAGGCAGAGGAGGGCGGTGTCTTCTCGAGAAGTGAAGACGAACAGGAGATCCTAGCAGGAGGTCCCGTCTGTGTCAGCCGATACTTTTCGATCTCATCCGAAGCGAAGAGTTCTCGGAAGTCGGCTATTCGCTTACAGTTGCGATTCCCTGGCAATTGCCCCCAAAAAGATCATTCTCCGGTCCGGAAAACTCCACCGCTGCGTTTTCCTGCGAAATCTGTAGGCCTGCGGTGAGCAGACTGGTGTCTGTTTTTCCTGAGAGGCTGCTCAAGCCTGCGTTCTGCTTCCTGAAACACGCTCTCTGTTTAGTAACTATCAATGGCGACCACAGCCTCTTCTGCTTCATCCTCTGACCCGCGACGTCAGTTTGCCGTATCCGTCGTCGAAACATTGCGCGACGCGGGATTTGAAGCATTGTGGGCCGGGGGTTGTGTGCGTGACCAGTTGCTTGGAAAGTCGCCGAAAGACTACGACGTCGCCAGCACGGCAACACCGGACGAAGTGATTCGGATCTTCGGAACTCGCCGTACAATCCCGGTCGGTGCGAGTTTTGGCGTTGTCATGGTTCTTGGTCCGACAAAGTCAGCCGGTCAGATTGAAATCGCGACCTTCCGCAGCGACGGCGAGTACCTCGACGGACGCCGACCGAACTCGGTGCAGTTCTGTCGTCCCGAGGAAGATGCACGCCGTCGCGACTTTACGATCAACGGGCTGTTCTTCGATCCGATCCGGAATGAGGTCATTGACTACGTCGGCGGTCGAGAAGATCTGGCGGCTGGTGTTGTCCGCGCGATTGGAGATCCGGTTGATCGGTTCCGTGAAGATAAACTTCGTATGCTGCGAGCCGTGCGATTCGCCGCCACATTTCGATTTCATTTGGACGTTCAGACGGCTGATGCGATTCGCCAATTCGCGACGCAACTAAGCCAGGTCAGTGTAGAGCGGATCGCTCAGGAACTGCGGCGTATGCTGTCGCACTCGACTCGCGAAACAGCCGTGAAGATGCTGGAGGAGACATCGCTGTTTGCTGAAGTGTTGCCGGAAATCTCTTCGACTCACGGATTGCTTCAGCAGGACGAGATACTCGATGCGCTGGGATTGCTGGAGTCGGCAAGTTTTGAGGCGGCTCTTAGTCTTCTGCTGCGGCCGTTGTTTGCTTCCGGGGAACGGGAGAATCGACACCGAGTTGCACGGATCGAAGAAGTTTGTCGTCGACTGAAGATGTCGAACGAAGAAATCGATTGCGTGAGCTGGCTGTTGAATTCTCTGCCCGTCCTGGAAAACATCGCGAGCCAGCCACTGCACATTCTCAAGCCGCTTCTGAATCATCCGCATGCACAATTGCTGCTGGATGTGTCATCGGCGATCGCTCGTTCCTGCGGGAGAGATCCGGTAGACGCGGAATTCTGTCGACGTTACCTTTCGCGCACATCCCCGGAAACCCTTGCGCCGGCCACGTTAATTGACGGGCGAGATGTCATGGGGCTGGGGATTCCGGCCGGACCCGTGGTGCGTGAACTGCTCGCCACGATCCGCAACGAACAACTCGACGAACTTCTTGCCACCCGCGAGCAGGCTTTGGTCCGCTTGAGGGAATTGTATTCTTCCGCCAGATGATATGTCCGGCACACTCCAGTGATCGCAATCGATCGCTGGATTTCTTCTGAACCTTCGAAAGACTCAAACATGCCCTCTCATGTTCGATACGGTATTATTGGTGCCGGAGCGGTTTCTGATTTCCATCATGTGCCCGGAATTAAACTGGATCCTCGCGCGTCTCTGGTTGCAATCTGTGATCCGAACGAAGCGTTGATGGCTCAGCGCGCGGCAGAATGGGGTCCGGTCAAAACATATTCGGACTATCGCCAACTGGCGGCTGATCCTGATGTCGATGCAGTCATCATTGCGACGCCCAACTTTGTGCATCACGAACAAGCTCTGGAGTGCGCGAAGAATGGTAAGCATGTGATGTGTGAAAAGCCGCTGGGGCTCAACTTTGCTGAGTCCGCAGAAATGTACCGTGCGGCTCGTGATGCTAAGGTACGCCACATGACAGCCTTTACGTATCGATTTGCTCCGTCGATGCGATACGTTAGGCATCTGGTAAGCAGTGGTGCTCTGGGCACGCCGCGCCATTTTCGCAGTCAGCGATTTCTGGACTTGCCAGAAACCAGTTGGGGCTGGCGTCAGATTAAGAAGCTGGCCGGTGCTGGTGACCTGTTCGATATGACGATTCACCGTATCGACTTTGCTCAGGATCTGCTGGGGCCGATCAAGTCGATCTGCGGTGCCGTGGCTCAGTTCGTGCCGCGCGATAAGACAGCCGATGGAAAGCCTTGTCCTCCGTCAGAGGTTGATGACTGGTCCAGCCTCATCGGCTTTTTCGAAAGCGGCGCTGTTGGAGTCTGGGAAGGCAGTACGCTGATGAAGGGCCACAACAATAAAGGCGTCGGCTACGAATGGGCAGAAGTGAATTGCAGCGAAGGTTCGGCCGCTTATCAGCTTACGGATCCGAACAACATTATTCTGTCTCGCAACGGCAAGGATATGGAGAAGCTGGCTGTGCCGAAAGAGTTCCTGGTCGCTCCGGGAAGTCCGCGTGATCCGTCACAGGGTTCGCCAAGCACTGTTTTCCGCTACGACCTCGTCTGGGAACTGACATCTGCAATCATCGAAGAGCGTGACGCTGTGCCAGGCTTCCACGACGGTGCATCAGCTCAGGCGATTGCTGACGCAGTGCTGGAATCATTTGAACAGCGACGATGGATTGATATTAAGGCCGACCTGGGTTGAGAATTGATCACTGCGATCAACACTCGTTATAGATCAGAGGCTCGGCTTTTTTACGAAGTCGGGCCTCTGTCGTTCAGCGGTTCATTTAAAACAGAACTCTTCAGGAACATTGAGCCATGACCGGCCCCAACTACGAAGCTCGTCGAAATCGCCTGTTACGAAAACTCAAAGAAGCGTCTGTCGACAGCCTATTGGTCACCGGACCCAGCAATGTCCGATATCTCACCGGCTTCTCCGGGTCGTCGGGTTGGTTGTTTCTCTCGTCGTCAACAACCGTCATCCTGAGCGACACGCGTTACGAGACGCAATTGGCCGACGAATGTCCCGGGCTTGACGCCGAGATTCGCGATGCGGCCAGTACTTTGGACGATCACGCGGCCCGCTTTATCGCGAAGGCCAGGGTAAAGCGAGTCGGCATCGAAGCGGATTACGTGACGTTGTCGCAGCATTCTTCGCTGGCAAAGAAAATCGTCTCTGCGGAACTTGTACAGTCCAGCGGTCTGGTTGAACGGCTGCGAGAGGTCAAAGATAAGTGGGAGATCGAGCAGACTCGTGAAGCCGTGCGCATTGCTGAGCGAGGTTTCGCCGTTGTTCGCAGTTCGCTTCGCCCGAATCAGACGGAAACAGAAATCCGGTTTCTGCTGGAAGCGGCCATGCGAAGTTTCGGATCTACGGGTCCGGCTTTTGAGCCGATCGTGGGTGTCGGTCCGACGTCTGCCCTGCCGCATGCTCATGCCGGGGGCCGATGCGTTTCTGAAAGTCCGGTCCTGCTGATCGACTGGGGTGCCGAAGTGAAATCTCACTATCGCAGCGATCTGACGCGAGTTCTGATCACAGGAAAGCCAACTCGTTTGATGGAGCAGGTTTACAACACGGTGTTGAAGGCTCAACAGGCGGCAATTCAGGCGATTCGTCCGGGTGTAAAATGTGCGGACGTCGACAAGATTGCTCGGGGAATTATCGCAGAAGCTGGTTTTGGCAAGAATTTCGGCCACGGCCTTGGCCACGGTTTTGGTCTCGAAATCCACGAATCTGTCCGCATGAGCCCGCTTTCGGAGCAGGTCTTTGAGGTCGGGATGCTGGTGACCGTCGAGCCTGGAATCTATTTGCCAGGAAAGTTTGGGGTCCGGATCGAGGACGATCTGCTGCTGACCTCGGACGGAAATGAGGTTTTGTCGAACGTTCCTCGCGAATTCGAAGAGGCAATCGTTCCTTTCCTTGCATAAATCCGAGGAGTTCACGATCCTGCGTGCTCTTTGGAATGACTTCGCTTTCGTGTGAAGCTTGGCCTTTTGGAAAAGCCGGGCTTACTGCGGTGGTCGTTCTTACGTATCAGACAAGACGCTGAGTTTTCGCGTCTGGAGGCAATTTTCATATGGCGAAATCCGTGGAAAACGAAGAAAAGGGCGAGTCCTTCGATCTCGATAAGTTCCGTAAGCTCCTGCAGCTCATGGAAAAGTTTGACGTGTCTGAAGTGAATCTTCAGAACGAAGAAGAGTCCTGGAAGATTCGCCGCGGTCCGCGATACGCGGCACCGACGTTTACTCAGGGATTCGCGCCTGCACCGATGATGCAGGCCGCTCCGGTCGCGGCACCCGTTGCGGCGAGTGCACCGGCTGCAGCCGCTGCTGCTCCAGCCGCACCAGTTGGGATCACGATCAATGCGCCGGCTGTGGGCACGTTCTATACTGCTGCCAGCCCGGAAGATCCGCCGTTCGTGTCGGTAGGCTCTGTTGTGAAGGCTGATACAGTCATCTGCATTATCGAAGCGATGAAAGTGTTCAACCAGATTCAGGCTGAGAAGTCAGGTCGCGTTCTGGAGGTTCTGGTTGAGAACGGTGATGCCGTTGGATTTAACCAGCCACTCTTCAGAATCGAACCTCTCTAGTGCTCTGTCACGGTTTTAAAGAGGGTTAAAAAAATTAGCCGCCAGACGCTAGCCAACGGTACAGAACTGGATACTAGCGCGAACCGGCTGATAAAACGAAACCCAATTCCCAACGTCGACAGACCGCTCAAATGGTTCACGGCTTTTTATGCAGAGCCTGCTGTCTGTCGCTGTGTTTCTTTGCTGCTGTATGCCGGATGATCTGCCGGCTAACTTGTTTGTTTTTGAGCTGAGCACACCATGTTTCAGAGAATTCTGGTCGCGAACCGAGGCGAGATTGCCCTTCGAATTATCCGGGCCTGCCGGGAACTGGGCATTGAGACCGTTGCCGTTTACAGTGAAGCCGATCGTGGCGCTCATTATCTGGAACTGGCCGACGAGGCATGGTGCATCGGGCCTGCTCAGGCGATGGAGAGCTACCTGCAGATCAACCGAATTATCAGCGCGGCTGAAATCGGTAATGTGCAGGCCGTTCATCCAGGCTACGGATTCCTTGCGGAGAATTCGCACTTTGCCGAAGTCTGCCGCAGCTGCAATATTGAATTCATCGGACCTCCGGTGCAGGCGATGCAGCAGCTTGGCGATAAAGTCAGCGCACGTGAAATCGCAATGA
>CAIJTV010001211.1:0-3486 GCA_903823635.1 uncultured Planctomycetaceae bacterium | reverse complement strand
CGGAGTTGCCCTGACAGGATCAGATACCTCAGCCAATGCCCTTTTCGGAAGTCTCCAAAGAATCACCGCCGAGCGACTGGGACTTGACCCCGTCCTTATCTGCACCGCCAACAGTACCGGCGGTGTTATGGGAAAAATGATCGACGCGCAGAGCATTGTTGTTTCTGCCGTGGCGACTAAGCAATCCGGCAACGAAGGCGAGATCCTCCGCTTCGTCTTCTGGCACAGCGTCGCACTGGCCTCTCTAATGGGCCTGCTGACGCTGGCTCAGGCCTATTGGCTGACGTGGATGGTGCCGAAGTAATTGCCGCGATTCAATAGAACTTTGCCGACAACATTCAGGTAACGCACCGCCATTTGAATGTGAAACCTTACCTGAACAACACCCGGGAATTCCTTCTACGGCGTCCTCACGAAGTCAAAAACTGACGATCCACACTTTTGCGTCAGACCGTATTCTGGAAATTATCCCCGAAACGCAAGTTCTCTCAGGTCACTCCGGCAGAAACTGCTGCTCCATTGGCAGTTTTCACTGTCTTTTATGCGGAAAAACGCATTCGTCTTGACCCGACATGGGGACTTTCCATAGAAGCAATTCCGGCTAAGTTCTCCTCTCTCAAAATCCTCTCTTCTCTCTCCTCATTCAACCATCCGCAGGTCACGACGAGTGTCTGAATCGCTCAGACATCAACTGGCGGCTGGCACCGATCTGCTCACAGAATCAATCACACCCTATCTCCCTTTCTCAACTGCCGATCCATGCATCGCTGTTTCTGGCAATCCCTTCGCTGCAACTCAACGACTTTGCACATTGCAAAATCGTCGATCGCTGCGCGCGGAGACGAGAAATGGCGAACGGTCTGTCTGATGATGATCTGCCTGATGTTGACCGGCTGTCAGGCATCAAACCACTATTACGCAGCGGACACGACGTGGGGGCAGAAGATGCCCGAAACTCTCAGGCTGGCGAAGCGAAGTAATCCACAAACCGTCGACCTGTCTCGACTGGCCAGCGGAACCGGTGGCAGTGAAACCATCGGAGTCGGCGATGTTCTGGAAGTCCAGATCGCTGCAGGTCTCACCGAAGATGATCAATCGACAATGGCCGCTCGAGTAGCCAACGATGGGACAATTTCCCTGCCGATGATTGGCGTTTTGAGTATTTCCGGCGTTGAACCTCAAGGCGCAGAATCTTTGATCCGCGCGGAGGCGATTCGCAAACAGCTGTACCATAATCCGACGGTGACAGTGACTGTCACTCATCAGCGGATGAATAAAGTTCGAGTGCTGGGAGCCGTCAAAGCTCCGGGACTTTATGAACTTCCACCAAATGCCAGCGACGTTGTCAGTGCTATTGCGGCCGCTCAGGGTCTTGAGAAAGATGCCGGGCAGCACGTTGAAGTTCGCAATCCCTATCGGGCCACCGCGACTGAACGTCCAGCTGTTGCGGGGATGAATTCTCAACCGTTCTCTAACGCCAGCAGCACAAGTGTCAGCAATACGAACACAGCCGGTTCGGCCGAGAACGGCATGAACTCGTATTCGATCGATCTCATTTCAGCGGCCAAAGCCGGAGATGGTCAGTACATCGTGCAGGACGGCGGCGTTGTGATGGTTGAGAAGCGAGATCCGGCTCCGATCTACGTCGGAGGACTCGTGAAATCCGCTGGACGCTACGACTATCCGATTGGTCAGGACCTGCATCTGCTGGATGCCATTAATCTTGCCGGCGGCATGTCGAATCAGTTGGCCAACAAGATCTACGTTGTCCGTCCGGTTGTCGGACAGAAGGACCCAGCGGTTATCGAAATCAGTTTTCGCGATGCCAAACGCAGCGCAGACTCCAATATTCTGCTGGGGCCGGGCGATGTCATTCAAGTCGAACAAACACCGGGCACAGTCTTTATGGAGGCACTGAACCTGATTCGGTTCGGAATCTCCGGCAACACAGCATTGTTTTGATTCTAGCTCAGCAACACAGGCGGACAGGATGTCAGTTCCAGACGGACATTTGCTCGGCATTCAGGAAACTCAGAATGCCGCGGCAACCACCCTTCACCTGATCGTTCGCTTCCTGCGAACGGTTCGGCTGCGAAGCGGGATCCTGATCGCTGCGCTGGTGATTGCGGGAATTGCCGGAGCCGCCTGGTACATCATGGCGCAGCGGATTTATCAGTCAAATGCGTCATTGCTGATCGTACGTATCGGCACCGGTGTTACCGAGGACAGCGCTCATAACAACGGCAGTCCCAACAATGACATGCCAACGTTTATCGAAATCATGTCGCGCGACGAAGTCATTTCTCGGGCGCTCAAGCAGCTTCCGGAAAAGTATCGAGTCGACTTGAAGGGCTATCCGGAAACGCAGTGGATTCGACTGATCCGCGACAATCTTTCTGTCTCGTCCGCCTACGCGACAAACCTGCTGGATATGAGCTATCAATCGAAAGATCCCAGGGCGGCCGCGGCTGTGTTGGCGCATATGCTTATGGCTTACAAGCAGTTTCTGGACGAGACTCATCAGGGATCGTCGATTGATAATCTTCGCATGCTGAATGAGAAGTTGGTCCAGATCTCGGAGCAACTGGAATCGCTCACAGATCAGCGACTCCAGCTCAAAGCGTCTGCCCCTGAGCTGGTTGATACCGGTGACAAGACGACCAGCCTGAGCGTTGTCTCAGAAACGATTAAGCTGCTGGCCGCAGAGTACGCCGTTGCTCGTAAGGACAGCGAAGAATCTCGTACAAAAGCGGCCGCTTTGAAACGTGCTATCGACAACGGCGAAGACATTCTGCAGTTCGCACTGGAAACTCTGGACTCCGCAGGTCGGCAGCTCATCGAGAACTCTATGGGGCTCGGCAGCACCGATGCCTTGCACGTTCAGCGGATCAATCAGGAGTTGCTGGATCTACGTTCCGAACTTCGTGATGCCAGTCTCAAATACGGGGTGAATCATCCGAAGATGGTGGCTCTAAATGATGAAATCTTGGTCAAAGAATCTTATCTGCAACAGCTTCCCGCTCTTCAGCGTCAGCGCATGGATGAGATGGCTCGCACGGAACTTGGGCCGCGACTGTCTCAGTATCTCAACCAGCAACTTCAGAAGAACGAAGCGAACGAACGAGCAATCTCGGCTCGGCTGAACGCGGAACAGGCGAAAGCGCAGATCCTGACTCAGACTCTGACACGATTGGCGGATCTTGATCGAGAAATCGAGCGGCTCTACACACAGCAGAGCGAATTGCAGAATTTTTCTGACGGAATCAGTCTGAACAAAGATACGTTCATTCGCACCGAAATCGCCAGCAAGCCGTCAGTGCCAACTCGCCCTGTTTCACCGCGTCTCGCGACGACAGGAATTCTGTCTCTGATGCTGGGAACGATCTGCGGACTCATGATTATCTGGGTCCTCGATATTCTGGACGATCGCTTCCGCACACCGGAAGAGCTGAAGATGCAGCTTGAGACTCAGGTGCTGTCGATGAT
>CAIJTV010001210.1:0-2368 GCA_903823635.1 uncultured Planctomycetaceae bacterium | reverse complement strand
CCACTTCCGGAAGTCGCCGCTGAAGACGATCAGCTGACGGCTGACCAAATCTGTGCCAAGACGAACGGCCAGCCTCGAGGCACCATTCCGCTGGGCTGCAGCCATGTCACAATGTTCGTCGACGTGCAGCAGAAGCTGTTGTACTGGGTGGTCTGTGCATGGGAAGACGACTTCACCGGCTACGTTGTCGATTACGGATCTTATCCGGACCAGCGGCGGGCGTATTTCACGCTGCGAGACGCGACTCGCACACTGACTACGGCCGCCAAAGGCACGGGGCTCGAAGGATCCATTTACGCGGGACTCGAGACGCTGACCGGTGACCTGCTGAACCGGCGTTGGCGGCGTGAAGACGGTACCGAGCTACGAATCGACCGCTGCCTGATCGATGCCAACTGGGGCTCATCGACTGATGTGGTCTACCAGTTCTGTCGCCAGTCACCGCATGCCGGAGTGGTCCTGCCATCGCACGGTCGATTCGTGGGAGCCGCCAGTCGACCATTCTCAGAATACAAACGCAAGCCCGGAGAACGCGTTGGGCTGAATTGGCGCGTCACCAACAACCTCGGTAAGCGCACGATCCGTCATGTGCTCTTCGACACGAACTTCTGGAAATCCTTTGTGCAGGCCCGACTCGTCGTGGCGCAAGGCGATCCGGGGTGCCTTTCGCTCTTCGAAGAGTTGCCGGAGTCGCACCGGCTGTTCGCCGAACATCTCACATCCGAGTATCGCATCCGAACCGAAGGCCGTGGCCGCACCGTCGACGAATGGAAGATCCGCCCGGAACAGGCCGACAATCATTGGTTCGACGGTGTCGTCGGGTGCGCAGTGGCGGCGGCGATTCAGGGGTGCGTTCTATTTGGCACCGACGGAAGCGTGGACCGACCACGCCATCGAGTTCGATTGTCTTCTTTGCGGGATAAAAAGCGTTCATGATGATTTCATGAATTCGACGTTGGCCTCCATGTACGGCCGCATGACATTGGTCATCCGGCAGACCTTCGCTGCATTCCAAAGTTCGTCGCGATTCGCTTTCTTTTGGCGCAGGCAATCACGCAGCGCCTCAATCGCCACATCAAGGCCAACCTTGTTGCGAAACTTGAAGCAGTCAGCAACCGTTTTTGCTGCTGAGTAGACCCGAACACGAGCGCCTTCGAGGATGTGTTCTTCAATTGTTGAAGTCAGTGCGAGGCCGGAGAATCGCATAATCCGCAGTGAAAGAGATTCGAGTTTTGGCATTCGTGTCTTATGGTCGATCGCCAGCCAGACCTCAAATGGTGATTGTGTTGTGAGTTCGTGGAACTGCAGGGCGGACAGCAGACAAACGACCCCCGATGGTACCAGCCGCGTCGCTTCCACCAGAGATCGGTGCTCAGTCGGTTCATCATCCGACAGCACATAGAGACCACGTTCAGGTCGAGAGAGAACGCCATCATCCAGCAGCCGGCGTAGATGTTCTCTGGCAATCCCCGCACGAACAAAGTCACGAGCTCGCAGCACATGGGTGCTGTGAAACATCTTGAGAATCTGATCTTTCCTGGTCGGTGTCATGTGTTACCAAATGCAGGCACATATCTCTAACTGCCGACAAAATGTAACACGTCGGCATGTTTTGGCAAGTATTTTCCCGAGTCCGAACCCCGGAAACTGAACAATCCACCGAGCGATGGGGTGGCCTGTGGGCGCCCAATGATCAGCTTCCCGGTCGGGACAAATCACTCTGAGCTCGGTGTCCACCAGCAGAGTCTGTCCCGAACGGGAAACTTCATGAACTTTGCGCTTCGCCTCAAAAATCCGGACAGATCGAAATCGAACGGCATACATCACCAATAGCCAGCATGGTGTTGGCAACAGGTGATGCCCATGCCCGAAGAACTCGAACAGTCGATCCGCGAGAACGCTCAGCAGCCGGCCAAGGCTGCTGGTGACTCCGGCAGCGTCGAACAGCATTCGCTGTCCGAACAGATCGAAGCCGATCGCTATCTGGCTTCGAAGAAGGCGACTCGTTCCAAACGGCTGGGACTCCGAATTACCAAAATTGTCCCACCCGGAGCGGGCTGATCATGCTGTCGTGGCTGCGCAAAACTCTGCTGTCGCCTTTCTCAATCCGTGCCGGACTTCGATCCGCACGGTTCGTCCGAGCGAAGTACGACTCGGCCATGACCTCGGATCACAACCGACGGCACTGGGCGCATGCGGACGGTTTATCGGCCAACGCGGCCAATAGTCCGGAGGTCCGACGCATCCTCCGCAATCGCGCTCGCTACGAGGTCGCCAACAAATTCCTATTTAGACTTTAATATATTTAGCCAAGTTAAGGTTTTTCTTAATTTCTTTTTTAACTTGTTCTATCTTATGCTGTGTTTCT
>CAIJTV010001209.1:0-2204 GCA_903823635.1 uncultured Planctomycetaceae bacterium | reverse complement strand
GCGTGGAACAGGCTGGTCGAGATCCAGAACGGGGCAACCAAGCTGGTGGAGAGCGTTTATGACGCCCGTGGCTATCGTATTCGTAAAGACACGTACACCAGCGGTACGCTGAGCGAATCGCGTCACTACTTCTACACACCCGGCTGGCAGTGCGTTGAGGAACGCCTGGACACAAGCACCACTGTCGAGCGGCAATTCGTTTGGGGACTCAGGTACATTGACGACCTTGTCCTGCGAGACCGCTCCACCGTCGACAACGGGACCATGAACGAACGCCGTTACGGTCTGCAGGACGGCAACTGGAACATGATCGCTATCTGCAACACTACCGGCTCTGTTACCGAACGGTATGCCTATTCAGCCTACGGCGCACCGGTCTTCATGATCGGAGCAGTTTGCACTCAGCCGGAAACTCGCTCCGGTCGCTCTCGCTGGAACAGCATCGGGCATTCGGTCGCAGTGTTCGGTCTGTCGTATCGACACTACTTCGATCGGTGGTACAAATCTGACTCAGGTCACGCCCTCCTGAGTGAGTTCGGTATGGAGTTGTCGCGGATTCAGGATACGATTAGCTCTATACTGAATGAAATCGCGTTTGTGCTCGATTTGAGTGCGCAACAGGGTGAAGTATTGCCAACATGACAAATCAAACTGATCTCGCGTCGGTTGGCCGGGCCTGACGACTAGCTGAAACCGATTCAGAATGTTTTGCGATGGGGTCACCATCGCATTCCCATGAGCCTCGTGATCAACTGGTTCCAGCAATCTCATAATCGATCCAGCGGGCTCTTCACCCCCAACGGCCCGGACTGCAACACATGGGTGTAGATCATGGTCGTGCTGACATCGGCGTGACCGAGCAATTCCTGTACAGTCCGAATATCAGCTCCGGACTGAAGGAGATGCGTGGCGAAGCTGTGGCGAAATGTGTGAGGCGTCACCCGTTTGTGGATTCCGGATTCCTCGACGGCGCGATGCAGAGCTGTCTGAAAAACACTTTCGTGCATATGGTGTCGATGAATGGCTCCGTCGTGCGGATCAACAGACATTTTGGAGGCGGAAAAAAGGAACTGCCACTCGAACTGATATGCGGCTTTGGGGGCCTTGCGTGCGAAAGCATAGGGAAGCCAGACCGAACCGAAACCAGCGGCAAGATCTGCATCATGCAATTGCCGAACCATCTCCTTCTGTGCAAGCACATCTGCAATCACGGATTCTGGCAGCACCGTCACACGATCCTTTGCTCCCTTGCCATCACGGACAATCAACTGCCGCGATCCAACATCGACGTCTTTAACTCGCAAACGCAAACCCTCATAGTGGCGCAGACCGCCGCCGTACAGAATTCGAGCAAACAGCAGATCTCTACCTTTGAGATGACGAAAAATGGTCGCAACTTCTGACGTGGTGAGGACCACCGGAATACGGCTTGGCTTCTTCGCACGTTCGGTGTCAAGAAACTGAAGGTCACGTTTCAGCACTTCACGAAACAGGAAGAGTAGCGCGTTGAACGCCTGATTCTGGGTACTCGCTGCAACTTTATCCTCCACAGCAAGGTTGCCCAGGAATTCCTTCACTTGCATCTCACCGACATCGGACAAGACTTTGTTCCAGCCCCCAACGGACAATACAAATCTCTGAATCCATCCGACATAAGCACGCTCCGTTCGAACTGCATAATGCCGAATCCGCATAAGAGTTCGAATCTTCTGCAGAAGTAAGGGTTCACGAGGATCAATTCGGCCAATCAGCATCTTGTCATCGACCGGCTCAGCACCGGAGTGCCCTGAATTCAGATCAGTGCTATGTTTCTCGGCTCGCTCTTTTCGTGCAAGCTTTTCCAGTGTCATTACGACATCACAGAGGTCTGGAACAACGCTCTGCAATACTGACTTCTGATAGAACTCGACCGCTCGAACGACCTGCAGACGAACCCATGCCGACTTTCCGGAATCACGCATCCGCTGAAGCAGTGAGATCAAACTTTCCCGCGAAATGTCGATCCGCGGCGCATCCACTTGATGAACGGACCGAGCATAGGTTTCCATCCATTTTGGCCACCACTGAGCGTCATTCTTTGCCAAACCACTGCTTTTCGCCAATCTTGCCATTTCATTAAGAGACATCCTACACCTCGCAGCCCATGACAATGTTGTTCAAATTGACACCCCTCAGGCATGCTGATACCGTAATGTCCGCAGCGC
>CAIJTV010001208.1:0-2345 GCA_903823635.1 uncultured Planctomycetaceae bacterium | reverse complement strand
CGACGGGGCGGCTGTCAGTCAGCAACGTTACCAATCTGAATTTCGAGCGTACCGCCACCTACACGTTGCTTGTGGCCACGACGGACGGAGTCAACACATCACTGACAGAAACCGTAGTGATTTCTGTGGTCGATGAAAACGAAGCGCCGATCTTCGGGCCATCCTCCGGATTCACGATCAATGAAAACCTCTCCAACAATACAGTGATTGGACAAGTCACCGCTATCGACGTCGACGCCGCAGATCAACTCACCTATTCACTGAGCAGCAGCGTTCCCGTCTCAGCATTCTCGATTGATGCGGTCACAGGGGAAATCTTTGTTCGCAACTCATCGCTGCTCAATTTTGAAGCTCTCAGAACAATTACGCTGACGGTTCAGGTGACAGATCGAGCCGGCCTGTCGGATTCACTGACGACTGTGGTCAATCTCCGCGATATCAATGAAGTTCCCACAGCCATCAGTCTGACCGGCGGACTCGTGAACGAGAACAGTGTCGCAGGAGTCCTTGTCGGGACGGTGTCGGGCATCGATCCGGATGCCGGCGACCAGCTTAGCTATACGCTCACCGAGAGTGCATTGGGGCGATTTTCTGTCGATTCACGCACCGGGGCGATCACAGTGGCACTTGGTGCCAGCCTGAACTACGAAGCAGCCACATCGCACACAATTGCTGTTCGCACGATAGACGGGAACGGGCTGTTCTTTGATCAATCGTTTACGATCAATGTGCGAGATATCAACGAAGCTCCGATTGCCTTTGCGGATGTTTATTACACATTCCAGCTCACAAAGCTCGAGCTGACTTCACTCACCGGTGTTCTCTGGAATGACTACGACGATGATGGCGATACGCTGACGGCTCAGTTGCTCTCCAGCGTTGGGCACGGCACAGTGTTGCTGCGAGCTGATGGTTCGCTTCTGTACGATCCTGTCGATGTCTTCACGGGCACTGTCACCTTCACCTATCGCATCACGGATGGAGTTGCGTTCAGCAATTCAGTCACTGTCACGATCGACGTTTTGGCGACAGTCAATCCCGGTGGTGGCGGCAGTGGAAATGGATCTGGCAACGGCGGTGGTACCGGCGGCGGTGGGAATACCGGAGGTAATGGCAGTACTGACCCCGGCACAGTCAATGTTCCGCCCGGGCTCGGGAATGGAACAAGCACCTCGACCGCAACGACTTCGAACACGATCTTCCAGCAGCCGATCACAGAGACTTCCGGAAACTCCTTTGAGGCGATGATCGATGCAACGATGCAAGCTCCCTCGCTTAGTGCAGGCGTTTCTCAAAGCATGCAGCCGATTCTGGATTCGGGATTCTCCGATCGTACCGAGATCGACCACCGTCCCGACGCCGGTCCACAACCTGTCATTGGCGGCCATGTTTCTACAACCTGGCGCCATTCAGCAGTCGAGCGACTGCCGTTTGACGCACTGGTACGCACCATAGAACTTCGCGTTGAGCCGCAGCTTGACGGCCATGCGGAAGTTGACCATCGCTTTGCTGGATTTACTACAGGAGATCTGGTGGTTGGCACCTCGGCCGTTGTTTCTACCTCGGTCTCCGTGGGGATCATGGTCTGGGTTCTGCGAGGTGGTTCGCTGCTGACAGCATTTATGTCAGCGACTCCGGTGTGGACCGCATTTGACCCGCTGCCGATTCTGGTCAATCGAGGCTCTGCAGGTCCGAAAGAGGATGACACACTGCTTTCTCTGGTCAAAGGATTAAGGAAGTAACTCAGTTCACCGGCTGGACGCAATTTCCGCGACGACATAGATTGCGCAGTCCAACTGAGCCTTGGAACAGGCGGTTGAGACTCACACGATTTCTTTTTGTGGACTCATCGTTGCCATGCCCAGTCAACCGTCGACCGGAAGCGGACTTGGCCGAGCTCCTTTGCGGATCGCGGGATTTTACGCTTGTTTTGGCCTGTTGTGGATTTGGCTGAGCGATTGGGCCTTGATCTGGCTCGGGTACACCGATAGCTATCCATTTCTGGCCAGTGCAATCAAAGGCACAATCTTCGTGGCGATCACGGCCATGCTGCTGCACTGGTTGGTCAAGCGTGAGGTTGCCGTCGCGCAGAGATCCGAAACTCTGCTGCGGGCGGTGGTCGAAGGTACGACGGATGCCGTGTTCGTCAAGGATTGTGACGGACGATATTTGCTGGCCAATGAAGCTACGGCGAGTTTCATCGGCAGACCTGTGGATGAAGTTCTGGGGCGCGACGACAGAGAACTCTTCCCGGCTACCGATGCCGAACGCATCATCGCCAATGATCGTGCCACGATGGCCGGAGGCAAGGTCGTCAATCTGGAGGAAACAATCACCTCCGCCGG
>CAIJTV010001207.1:0-6428 GCA_903823635.1 uncultured Planctomycetaceae bacterium | reverse complement strand
TCCGTTGACGATGTAGGACTGTTGATTCAGGCGAGCGGGCCATCAGTGAATGAAGCATGCAGGCTGCAGCCCGCGATGTCAATTCGATGGCGGTTCTGGCGACTCTGCACCAACTTCTGATGCGATTCTGTTCGACAGTCGTTGAATCACAGTCTGGCTCACTTCATACGGCTGATTGGTCAGGATAACGCACCAAATTTGCGTCTTCGGGTCAATCCACATCAGGGTTCCGGTCGCACCCCAGTGACCATAGGCTTCAGACGAAACAAAGTCGCTGAAACAAGTCGCATGATCAGGCCAGTTAAATCTCCATCCCAGTCCCCAGGGACGATGGAGACGATCTGACTCCACCAGTGCCGACATGTGACAAGTCTGATTCTGCGTCGAACTGGAAATCACCAGTGGATGAATGATTGTCTGATGATCGGGCGACGTCCCCTGATTCAGCATGCAAACGGCCAGACGCCCCAGATCATTTGATGTGGAAGTCATTCCTCCCCAAGGCGCGCCGAGGCTTCGCCAGTAGCGACTGTTCCAGTTCCAGTCCGGGGCCTGCTGCTGCCAGATTGGTAATTCACAGGGAACGAGCGTGGGCTGAAGTTCTTCGAATTTGCCGGAAGGAATTCCAAGCCACGAATCCTGCATTCGAAGCGGCCCGAACAGGTCTCGTTGCAGCAGTTCAGGGAGCGGCGTTTGCGTGATTTTTTCGATCACATCGGCCAGTACGGCGAATCCCATGCTCGAGTAACGACAACTGGTTCCTGCTGGAAACTCGGGAGTCACTCGAGCGGTTTCGATCACAAATTCCGCCAATGAAGCGTGTCTGGCGCGGAGTTCATTGTTGTTCAGCAGCATGTCCGGCAGACCGCTGGTGTGAGTCAACAGATGCCGGAACGTGATGGCTCTCAGCGGTCCTCGGTTAAAACCGTCGACAAACTCTCTGACTGGTTCATTCAGGGAAAGTCGTCCGGCTGATGCGAGTTGCACCGCGAGCATGCCAACAATGGGTTTGGTAATCGATGCAATCAGATAACGGCGGCCGGAATTTTTTTGAGTTCCCGCAGCCCCAATTTCGGTCGCGGAATATTCCATGTGAAGGGCTCGACCAGCTGCGGTTCCGGCCGAGATATCCGCGAATTGGACAGAACTTCCAGCCAAAATGGTCGTCAAATCACGGGTGAGTCTGCTGTCGGTCGAATCGGGCTGGCCGTTCAAAATGCGACACTCCTTCGGGTGGCTGTGCGATTGTGCGACAGCCGATTGAACGCTCGGCGGGCGGGATTAGGAATTCTTCGGATTCTAATGATTTTTAGCAGATTGGCACACAGGATGCGGAACGGAAACGCGTTTATATCCCAGGCTGGTGTTTCCTGACCTCAGATTCGATCCTCCGTCGGTTCTGAGAAGTGTTGCAAGTGGGTGGATGGATTCTGCGGCAAAGATCTGGCGGTCCACTTATTGACGCCGGGGATTAAACCGTTGATACTTGCGACGCAGGATGGTTTTGACACGGATCGTGGAGTGGTTCGGCTAACGGCTTTCGCCTCGGCTGATCACTAAAGAAGCGGGTTTCTCCCGTACCGGGTACGTTTCGATATGCCTCGACAGTTTTTTCTACCTGGGTTACTCCGCCGTTTCGCCATGGGCGCTGCGTTCGTCGTCGCGCCGGCGGGGTTTGCGGACGAGGTTCCTCGATTAGGCGCCATCGCCAACCATGATCACGCTCCGGTGCGAGTTCATTCGAAGCCAGTCATCGAGCGATTGCCGGTGAAGGTTGTGGAACCCGTGGACCTTGTGGTGTCCGGGAAGTCGCAAATCTTCGTGGCTGATCGCAAAGCTGAATGTGTGTTTCGGTTGGATGAGCACGGCTCGGTCAGTCTTGCGATCGAGCATTTGTCGGGGATTCAACGAATTCAGGTCGACGCCGATGGTACTCTCTATGTTCTGACTGCCAGTGGCGGGGAGTCGTCATTGCATCAGATTACCGAGTCTGGGCAGCACGTAGTTCTGCAGACTCTTTCGTTCCCAGCGTCAGGCTTTGTTCGTGACGAATTGGGTCGGTTTGTGTTTTCGGTCAATCAATCGGGACGACTCGTTTCACTTGATGCCGAAGGCCAGATGACGGATCTTGCCCAGCTGAATCAGCCCGTGCAGGATTTGATTCTTAATGCCGGTGGTCAGCTTGAAGCCCTGCTACCCTCCGGGCACGTCGTTCGAATCGACGAAGAAGGTGCTGTATCGCACTCGGGTTTCGCAGAAGTTGGGTCCACTCGACTTGCTTCGCTTAGCGACGGCAGCTTGTTGACTCTTGTCGATTCCGCAAGTGGTCGCTCACAAGTTCTCAGGATCTCACGCGAAACGGATCGCCCGACGCAATTTGACATCGCCGCCACTGTGCCTGTCGGTACCAAGGCTGTTGGTTTTGATTCGCTCGGAAATCTGTGTCTTGCCAACCCGGATCTTCGTGCCGTCACGAAGGTCACCAGCCACTTCGAAATCGCCTGTCCGCACTGTGGCAAGCCGACTCGCATGATCTTCAGTGCCGAGCCTCAGCCGGGGGCTGCAGATTCTGTTCGAAGCTTTTAGTGCGTGGTCAAGTCTTCATTTTGGGGTAGGATGGGCATTCTTGCCCGTTGCAGGTTTGTCGGATAAAAATGTCCAGCCTACGTTTTTAGCTCTGACATAGCACCGGGCAACATTCCGCTTAGTAAGTGCGACATGCAGCGATTGGTTCGACCGCCTTTCGTTTTTGGCCCCGCTTTGTATCGCGACCAGGCAGTACCGGTTAATTGAGCCCTCTCTTCCCCGTATGGGCTACGCCTCGCTCATACCTCGGACGGGAACGAAGTTCCTGAGATACGTGTGGCTTTGAGTCAGCGATGCGGCACGTTCGTTCAACGAACCCTCGTAGGCTCGATCTTCAACCTCGACGCAAACGGGGCCCTTGTATTTCGTATCCGTGAGTACTGAGAAGAATTTTCCCCAGTTCACATCACCCATGCCGGGCAATTTTGGCGTGTGATACTTGTTGGGATGAGCCATGATCCCGACTTGATTCAATCGATCCTGATCCAGTCTGACATCCTTCGCGTGGATGTGAAACAACTTGTCTTTGAAGTCCTGCATTGGACGGAGGTAGTCCATGTGCTGCCAGATCATATGAGATGGATCGTAGTTCAATCCAAAGTTGTCTGACGGAATGTCGCTGAACATCCTTGTCCAGATCTCGGGAGTTGTGGCCAGATTCTTTCCTCCCGGCCATTCATCCGCCGTGAACAGCATCGGGCAGTTCTCAATTCCGACTCGAACGCCACGGTCTTCGGCCAGCTGGATGATGGGCTTCCATGTGCTCAGAAATCTCGGCCAGTTATCATCGACTGACTTCGTCCAGTCGCGGCCAACGAAACTATTGACGCGTTCAATACCCATGCGATACGCGGCATCGATTACAACGTGAAGATGCGCGACTGCGGTGTCAGCTTCCGCCTGATTTGGACTCAGGGGATTGGGGTAGTAGCCCAGTCCGCTGATTTGCACTCCGGTCTCTTCCACGCAGTGCCGAATCTCATGGACCAGATGTTCGGTCAGATTGGCCACATCGATATGAGTGACTCCGGCATACCGCCGCTCAGCTTTCCCCGTCGGCCAGCAGCAGACTTCCACGCAGTCGAAGCCAATACGTTTCGCCGTCTCAAAGACCTCGCGAAAGGAAAGATCAGGAAGAATGGCACTGACGAAACCTAGCTGCACTGTCGTTGTCCTTTGGGCACGAGAAACAAGAAAATGATTCGTGAGTTGATTCAGGCGAGCGGGTTGTTCCATCACGATGTCGCGCTGGCTCAGCGACCCAACTGTTTACTTCTGTTCTGCGGTGGCAGTTGTTGGTACTGGAGTTTCACCGGAATCCTGTGGGTACAGGATTAGTCGATCGTGGCAAAGCAGAATCAGATCAAATCGACCGTCAGATGTGACATCAGCGACGATACCTTCACGCGGCTCAGTGCCGCGATCCTTATCGGAACTTACAAGACGCTTCTCTTCGAAGACTCGAAAATGCGTTGCTTCACGAATTCCCTTTGTTGAATCAAAGTTAAGGATCTCAACACCATCGATACTGGTGTCGATGACACTCAGGTCGACGTGGCCGTCACCGTTGATATCGCCGGCGATCACATCGGCCGGATAGGAGTCATCCCTGTCTGATTCGAAGGACGCAATCTCCTTCAACTCCGAGTCAGATCTTCCCGTATACAGTACCGAGAAATGCTGAGCCCCAACCAGCAGCAGATCTTCCAGCTTATCACCATTCAGATCGGCGACGATGCTTGAGGTGAACTGCAGTCCTCCGAGTTCAACTTCCTTCCATGGACGATACACGCCATCCTTTTTCCGCAGGACTCGCAGTTTTCGAACGCCAGTGTCGACCAGTACGATTTCGTCACCTTCTGTGCCGTCCAGATTCAGCAGAGCCACACCTTCGAGACTGGCTGAGGTTTCGCCCGCGTTGAACTGGTCTTCAACTTTCCATCCATTCGCTCCGAACGACATTGCTCGGGCGAAAGAGTCTCTGGCTACCAGAAGTCGGTCTTTGCTGACGAACGTTCTGCCGGCTGCAGACACACCAAGGTCCAGTTGGCTTGTCTGTTTCGCAACTTCCAGAGTGCCATCTTCTAACTGTAGCAAAACCTGGACACCCGTCTTTGACGTGCCACTGGGGACAGAAAGAACGTCCGTTCGACCATCCTGATTCACGTCCATTTTGACAAGTCGAACACCTCGGGCCCCGACGGCGCCTGTTAGTTCAATCTTTTTGTCACTCTCTGCACGACCCCATTCGCCGGACTCCGCTCGAGTCAGACGCTGGAATTCAAGCTTCATCGAGTTGCCAGTTCCCACAGTGAGAGCCAACACGATCTGCGGCTTCCCGTTGTTTTCGATAAGCGTTACGGCAGCCAACTCTGCTCCATCAGGCTTCTTAAAGATGCTTTCCGGAAATGTGATTCGACCTTCCGCGAAACGGCTCAACGCGACAACGCCTTCTTTGCTGCTGAGCAATACGATGTCCTGTTTTGAGTCCGCATCTATGTCGGCCACCGCGAGATCAGTTACACCCAGAAGTCCCGGGAAGACTTCCGCCATTCCCAGCCCATCAATTCCATTCTGTCGATAGAGAAGAACCTGAGCCTGTTCGGGGTCAGACACAACAACATCCGTAAGCATGTCGCCGTCGATATCGGCCGCGGCAATCGCGCGTTCTCGCGTTGCTCCGGCAGCGCCGATTCCGTACTGGAGAAGGCGAGACGGAAGGCTTTCCGGACTGGCCTCGGACGGCTGCATAGCTGACACAACAATCCGGCCTGTCCGCGACTCCACAGTAACGACTTCATGTCCTGGCTGTTGATCTACGTTCGCCAGGGTGACACTTCTTGGCTGTTGCAGGCCGAAACAGATCTCCGGTCCCGGGCGTCCATCATTGGTCTGCAGACGAGCACACAGGCCTCGCGTTGTTCCCTCGTTTGCCAGGTAACAGAGATCGTTCTTCCCATCGCCGTTCAGATCCGCAATCTGAATCATCGAGAGTTGCGCAGAGGTATTGATCAGCGGTTTGGGAGTCTCCATTTCTCCTTTGTCGTTCTGATAGATGACGTAAGTGACTTCTTTGCCAAGTACGACAAGATCGTCACGTTTGTCTGAATTAATGTCGCCCGCAGAAAGCATCCAGGCGACCGGCTCCAGACCCGGCAAGCGAGTGACCCATTTGTTGTTCCATTCCTTCTGACCGGGGTCTGGCTGATATCGGATCGAAAGCTGGTCCGGTGTTCCAATGCAGGCTACGTCCAGTCGACCATCGCTGTTAAAGTCTCCCGTAGCAATCCCCGCCAGTGCTTTGTCGACAGGAATCGTCCGTTCGTCGAATCTCCAGTCCGAGGCGAGATCATTGACCTTGGCGCCCTGCCGAGATTTTTTCTGGTCATCGACGCTGCGTTGCGCCATCAGCCTGAGGCAACTTTCTCGGTTGTCAACGAGCATCACATCTGTCAGGCCGTCGCCAGTAAAATCTCCCGCCTGAAGATTGAATCCTCGGCCATCGACCTTGAACAACTCAACGCCCGAGAAACCATAAAACTGCGCCAAGGTGTTGACGGTCTTTTCGTCGTCTCCGATAGCGGAGGAATTCGTAAGATACGATTCGAGAAATACGAAGCAGGTAAACAAGGGCAGAAACGCACGAAATGTGGCTGTCCACGAGGCAAAGAACAACATTGACTGGGCTCCGAAATCGGATCGCATGCAGGGCAAGATCAGGGATGCAGGGGAAACCGGCATTCTCAGGGGCTTGCGTCAGACATTCAAGCGCAGGGCCGCCTTCCGACTGCGCAAACGAGCATCGAAATTCAGAATTCCCACTGCGGCAAGCCTGTGCACTG
>CAIJTV010001206.1:0-3903 GCA_903823635.1 uncultured Planctomycetaceae bacterium | reverse complement strand
GGTCAAATTCAATAGTCACGGTGCCCAGTCTTGATCAGGGCGGCCGAACTTGCAGGCCCCGGTGAGGAGCAGATTTCGCCTCAACGCCAGCCATCTGTCCTCGCCGAATTCTTTTCGTCTTGGAACCTGGCTGGACATCGCCATGTCTCCCCCTCTCCCCCATTTTTTTGCGTATCCTGCGTGGCGTCACATGGCAGCATTCTCGCAAAAAATTGGGGGAGAGGGCCGGGGTGAGGGGGCCGTTTTAGCACGCTGCCTTCTCAGAAAGCCCCCCCCCTCATCCAGCCTAACGGCCACCTTCTCCCCCGAGGGGGAAAAGGGACGTAATTCTCGCGAGGGGAGCAGGGACTTCGTTCACGCGGCAAACATTAATCAAAAGGCAACTTCGGCGAATCCGACTCTTCAAACATGGCGCTGTCCAGCTAAAAGTCGCCACTGATGACGATGAGACGCTTGCCATCCGGAGTCCAGCAGGCGTCGGTGTTATTGCGAGTGATATCCTGTCCTTCGACGAGCTTGGGTGCGACGCCTGTGCTGGGGTTGAATTCATAAAGCTGCACGAATCCGCGTTCCGGGCAGGACATTGCAAAGATGATGCGATCGCCTTTCGGGTGCCATGCAAAGTCGGCGTTGATGTTAATCTTGCCGGAGTAGTGAATTTTCAGATCCGGCTCTTCACCATTCGTGCTGATGGAGGCAACTTCATTAGTTCCGTCTTCTTTCACTCCTTTAAAGCAAAGCCGCTTCCCGTCGGGCGACCAGGCTGAATTCCAGTAAAGGCTTTGATAGGGATTCGCATCTCGATCCAGCAGCGGGGTCACATCGCCGGAGATAATTTCCATCGCTTCGATTCCATTGAGCGCATAGGCGATACGATTCCCATCGGGACTTATCTGGCCTCCCCATCCTCGCGCGAGTCCTTCCTTCGATTCGCCGTCCAGTGACGTCAGCCAGATGCTGTAACCCTGTGAGCTATTTGAGAATCCTAAAGTCTCCCCATCGGCCGACCAGCATGGCATCATGCCTCGGCAGATCTGTCGAGGCTCCCCACCGTTAATATCCATCACATACAAAGCACTGCCGCCCAGATTGGCTCCGATCCACGAATCAAACGCCAACAGCTTTCCATCAGGGGACACCGTTGGTGATCCACAGGCGTGATGTCCTTCGAATTCAAACAGCTTCTTCCAGTCCGTGCCGTCTTCATTCATAACGTAGAAGATATCGTGCTGCTTAACACGGAACGGATACTCTCTGGTTTCCAGAGTCCCGCTGCTGTCGAGGTCAAACCGGCCGAAGTAAATTCGTCGCAGCAAAGGACAAGTGCTGTTCCCGAACTGAAACTCTGCAAATGATATTTTCTCATCTGCATCTGCGTCGTTCACCGGGTCGTACCAATGAGCCACCTCATTGATACAGGGGGTCTGGCGATATTCATTCAAGGAAAATTTGCCATCTTTATTGCTGTCGAACGCCGGAAACATGAATTTGCTGAGTGGTTGCTTCCAATCGATCGTTCCCGTTGAGTGCTCCTCGGGACTTAGAAATCCATCCAGATCCGTATCCATCCGCAGAAACTCGGTCACGGGATCAATCACGCAGCGGCCTCCGATTGAACACCATTCCGTCAATTCCAGAATTGCGTTCTTGTCTGCATCGGCCTTTTTGAACTCATCCGCGACATTAGCATCACCGTAGGAACGTTCAATGAATTCTGTCCGCACCAGCATCCCGTCTGAATTGACATCTGCGTGTTGGAACAGATGGTGATTGACAACGCGTCCGTCAGGGAATCGTAACGGTCGTTGTCCGGGCGTCGGATGCCAAATTGAATTTCCAGAAAGGATCGAGCTTCAGCCATGCTGACCACACCATCCGAATTGGGATCTGCATTTCCATAAAGCTCCTGACCTTCGATCCCGTGGCGTAAACTCTGCGTAAAGATCCCCGGGGCGAATTCAATCTTGTCTGTGTCAGCAGCCTTATCAGTGGCTTGCTTCTTGACCACGTCCAGCAACCGATCAATCATTGCCGCAAACGGATCCGGGATTGGACCGCGGGAGACTCCACCAACAGAAGGAATCGCCAGGAACTCTGCTTCAGACAGTAGTTGGTCTGCATTAAGATCAAAAACGATCCAGTCGCGAACTACTTCTTTCGACTCACCCCGCAGCGTCTGATACTCGGCTTTCGACAAGCTCTTGTCACTATCCTGATCGCTTTGACGGAAGATCGCGGCTGCGTCCGTAGTCTTGTCAGGAGTCTGCCCAAAAACACTTACCGCTGCAAAGATGGCAAGGAGACCAAGGCAGCGACAGAGTCTGATTCGAGGAATCCGCATTGAAATTGCTCCGGAAGGCTTTGTAGTGCTTAGCAAACGCACGGTAATGCGACGGGTGTTCCCAGCGTATATAAAGAGCTCTCATAGCATACACTGCAGCATTTGTATCCTCCAGTGGGGTATTCGCAAGAGGGCGTACAATCCTCAGTACGGTTAGGCCGACAGGATTCTCGCGCGTTCCGGGGCTTGCTGGTCATCATCGCAGCTGTTTTGAACCACACGCTTGCGAGCCGAATAGCTGCTTGTGTTCAGAAAAACCTGACGCCCGAAGCGACCATCGCAAAGAGCAAATAACAGATTCCGTTTCGCTTGTTCGCTTTGATTCGTTTCCGCCACATGTAAAAAGGTAATTTGCCGATTGAAATCCCGGATTCATCCCCCATTAAGCTTTGACCGCGACGTAAGCCCCATTAGCATATGGTGCGTCAAGATGACGTACATACGATTTCTTTCGTGAAGCTGCACTGACATACTATGCGTTGGGGTTCTGCACAATTCCTTGGACTGATGCTGGCTTGCTGGCAGTTGGTTCTTCCTTCGAGTGCACCGTGGTTGCATTCTTTGATGGAAGATTCCTGCTGCGTGGGTGGTGCCACCAGTTCTGTGCATGAACACTCGCATGGGAAGTGTCATCATCACGACCAGAAACCCCCAGAAAAGGCGGGGCATGAAGCGCCAGACCGCTCGCCTTTGACGCATCATGACTGTTCCGAATGTGCTTTGTGTCAGGCAATCTCGGCTCCTCGCATTCTGACGGGGCCAATTGAACTGCCGACTCTTTCCGAAACCGCACCGCTTGTTGTGGTTGCAATTTGTGCAGACCCTCAATTGGGTTTTGGTCTGCCGCTTCAGGCCCGTGCTCCGCCAGTTGCGTGAGCTGATCTCCGCATGGACCGGGCTCTTTGAGTGTCTGCGTGGTTCGATCGCAGTTGGCTACGTGTGGTTCGTTCTGCTCGTTGGATATGAACATTTTCTGCTCACGCAGAGAATTCACAACAACGCAACTGAACGGGCTATTCGTCACCAGGGATTCGAGTTCCACCGCTCTCCAGCTTGAGTAGTCTCCGGTTCGCGCGATCCATCGGCTCGTTTCTCATCGTCTGGTTCAAATCTCGCCGTGCTTCTATGGCAGATGAAAAAACCGCGGCTGAGCCTCTGGAGATATCCGGGGCACGCCAGTCGCATCAGGCCTGAGTCCCCGGTTGCTTTAGTCGCTTTTCGCAGCGATTCAGCCACTCGACTCGGGCCCACTGGAAGCATCTCGTCTGCGGTTCGCGCGAAGCAATATACGGGTCCGACCAGTCCGTGCTTCGCGCGACCGCGACGAGGTGTCATTCGAATCGATTTGAAGGCAAGAAGCGAGCGAAAATGCCGCACGACGACCGTGGCGAGCAAGAATTTTTGAGTTTTCTATTGGCCTGAATTTCCTCATCCTGCAAGGTCTGAACAGAAACATGTCTGTCGAGATGATTGCACAGCCTGCTGACGAGTTCTCCGTTCATGATCGCGCAATGCCGTTGCTGCGTCGGGCAGATGCTGCGTTGCATCATGACTTTTGCCCG
>CAIJTV010001205.1:0-11189 GCA_903823635.1 uncultured Planctomycetaceae bacterium | reverse complement strand
GTTTTTGCCAAGCACAAACGCGTCACCACTCGTCGCCCGAACCAACCCTTCGCAGATTTCGATCGTTGTGGTTTTTCCAGCCCCGTTCGGTCCCAAGACCCCAAAACAGGTGCCGCGCTCTACCTGCAGATCGACACCCCGCACCGCTTCTACCGGTGGATTCCCTGGCCAAGTCTTCGTAAGCTGCCGACATTCAATTGCTAAAGACATACACGGCCGTCCAACTGATAACCAATCTGCAAATTCAACCGCAGCATTTGAGGCGGATCAGAGGCTTGAGTCAATTCATGGGAGAGAGGTCTGCAATGTTTGAGCTGGAGATTACCCTTAATGAATTTAATCGCGCCTATCTCGAGAGTCTGTTGGCCTCTTTGACCGATGAGCAGTTGGATGAGCAACCCGCTCCCGGCTTGCATTCGGCCAGATGGATTCTGGCCCACCTCGCTGTTGTCGTGGATTACGGATTTCAGCAACTGGAAATGCCGTTCATTTGCCCAAAGGCATGGCATGCCGCATATGGTCCGGGGACTGAGCCGGGTACGGATGCCAGAGTCCAGCCATCCCGAGCGGAGCTCATGTCTGTTATCAACAACGGGTATTCTCTGCTTTGCGAGTCACTGAAAAACGCCTCCAAAGAGACTCTCAGTGCGGCTCACGAAGTCGACCTGCTGAAACACACAGTCTTGAAGACGAAAGGTCAGTTAACCGCACATATCCTTTCAAGCCATTTCTCAACTCACCTTGGGCAGCTTTCCACATTGCGTAGACTCATGGGCTTTGATCCTCTGTTTTGACTCTGAATCCCTCCACGATTACTCAACGTGGCTGCATCCACGACTCGTTCGTAGCCACGCTGAACTGCCCTCGCGATCAGAACGTTGCACCCGGCTATATCCGTCTTTTCGAAACACAACTGATGTTCAATTCTCCCATTGCACCGAATACGATTACTCTTGTCGCTGCATTCCTGAGCATTCACGCGGCAATGGCATCGGCCGATGAACTCAAATCTCAGCCCTTTCCGCAGGCCACCGGAAAGAAGGGACTGCAGGTGCAAATGGTTGACGACGCAATTGCACTGGGAATTCATCATGCTGGTATCAACATCAATCTGACCGCGTTGCTTCAACTGCAACACCGCGATAACACGATCCGATTTCGGCATAAAGACCGGGAGTGGCTGATCAACGGTGATTATGCGAAAAGTCTAGACCGACAAATTCAGCCGCTAAGCGAAGCAAAGATCATCGTCTACGCTATCCTGCTGGCCTATCCTTCTCGCGATCCTGCCCGTGATGCCATCATGCTGCATCCGAAGGCCAGTGGCGAGTTCACGATCGCCGGCTTCAACACAGCCAGCGAAGAAGGTCTTCACGCTTATCGAGCGATCATCGCATTTCTTGCAGAACGTTACAGCGGACATCATCCGGAAGCAGGACGCGTCTGGGGCTGGATCGTTGGAAACGAAGTGAACTCACAAAAAATCTGGTACAACCTTGGCCAGATGCCAATGGTCGAGGCCGCGTCGGAGTATGAAAAAGCCGTGCGAGCCACTCACGATTCGGTCCGCGAGTATTCCGATCACGGTCGCTGCTATTTGTCGTTCGATCATTTCTGGACAGCGCGAATGCCGGGCGTTTCTGACCAGGAGTCATACCCTACACTAGACTTCCTGAATGAGTTTGCTCGTGTGGCTCGGCAACGAGGCGACTTCGAATGGCATGTTGCTCATCATCCCTATCCGGATGATTTGGGCAATCCACGCACATGGCTCGACAAGCTGGCAACGCGTACGCCTGACTCGCCGCATATCACGTTTAAAAATCTTGAAGTGCTTTGCGAATCATTGCAAAGCCCGGAATTACTTTGGCAGGAGAAGCCTCGTCGCATCATTCTCAGCGAACAGGGATTGCATTGCCTTCAAACCGAGGACGGGGAAACTCTGCAAGCGGCGGGTTTCGCATACGTCTGGGAGAAAGTCGCTCGCCAGCCCGGCATTGACGCCCTCATCTGGCATCGACATGTTGATCACGCTCACGAAGGCGGCCTGCGACTGGGACTGTGGACGAACAAACCGGGAACAATTTCTGAACCAGATCACCCACGACATCTGTACGAACTATTCCGCAAAGCCGACACACCAGCATGGCCCGAGGCGGCCGCGTTTGCACTGCCTATCGTTGGCCTGAAGCAGTGGAGTACGATTGACGAATAATCAATGCGGCGGCGTGATGATTGACTGAAAGCAAAATCGCCAAGGCAACTACGTTTGATGTTTGGAATCTAAACTTGCTAATAAATGATGACAGGCCACGGGATCCCATTCAAAAGGTTGACAGTTAATTAAACGCTGACTGAATGTCGATCTGAGGACAGATCAGCCTACCTGAACTGCAGCTCATTCAGTTTCACCGACTTTCGCACTCGAGCCCGGCCGGTCATGTCGTGGATGCGGAAGGTGATGGAAGGGTTGCCGGACCAATCAATGTCGAGCATTCCAAAGTGGAAGTCCGAGCAGGCGACACCAACGCGATTGCGGTTAGGTTCGACGTTGTCCCAGTCTCGATTGAGACCGCTCGCGGTGAGATCGTAAATGGGATAGCAATCCTTCGGTCGCAGCACGGACAGTTCGCCCCAGTGGACATCGCCGCTGATGAAGACGACGCCGTTGGCTTTGGTCGACTTGATCAAATCGACCATCTTCAGGAGTTCGCGAGGAAAGTTGGTCCATGATTCCCAGCCGTTGTACTCGTGCGAGAACTGAATGCTGCTGCCAATGATGCGAAGATCGGCGGGTTCCTTCAAACGCTCTTCCAGCCACTTCCACTGGACGTTACCGAGAATCGTCTTTGTGGGGTCCGGATCGGGTACGTAGTCGTTCTTCCATGATGTCAGCGGAAGCTCCAAGGGCAGATCACGAAACGTGCGAGTATCGAGCAGAATGATTTGCAGCGTCTTACCAGCCGTCTTGTCTTCAAATCGATAGCTCGTGTAGATGCCATCTCGTTCACGACGCGGGCTCGGATTCGGTTCATTCCAGAACTTCAGGAAGATGTCCTTCGATTCCTTTCGAAACGGATAATCCTTGCCCGCGTCGTTGGCTCCGTAATCGTGATCATCCCATGTGGCGATTGTGGGAACGTTGGCTCGCAGAGCAGCAAAATCTTTCTTAGCGCCCAACTTCGCGTACTTCGCTTCGAGCAACGCCATGTCGTTGGTATCGCCGTAGATGTTGTCGCCGAGATAGATGAACAACTCGGGTTCCCATTCCAACACCGTCCGCAGAATCGGTAGTGGCTCGTCCTGAGTCTGGCAGGATCCAAACGCAATCCGGGAGATCAAGGGATGAACGGTCGGTTCCGGCGCGGGGGGCGACTTCGCGTCCGGCGTTTGAGCGTGCACGGTCGAGTACGCGATCAGCAGAATAGCTTGCAGCAACAGGATTCTTTTCATCGTGGCGTTCCGAATTTGTCAACATGGCCATTGGACGCCTGCAGTCTAGGAAACTGTTTCCGCTGCCGGAAATCACCATCCTCACGGCACGAGACGCCAACCGGAGACAGGTAGGCCTACTGTGGCTCGAATGGGAATGAAACCGCGGGAAAGGAACTTGTTTTGAAATCCGCGGTGGAACCTCTTACGATATGCGGCAAATCCGGCGAAAAAACGCCCGTCAAGTGGCCTGTTCAAGTCAAACAGGCCCAAAGCCGATAATCTCCCGTCTTTTCATGTAGCCCGCGGCTGTTCGCTGCGGGGGTCCCAAAGGATTTCTTCAATGCTTAACGTTCCTAAGTCTGGTGCTCTGGATTTCGTTTCTCTGGGAGCCCTCGTTCATCGGCTCGATCCAGGCATTATTCCGTTCCGCAAAGCCAATCAATTGGCGATTCATGTGAGCGGTGGAGAATTCAACTGCGCGGCAAACCTTGCCGACTGTTTCCAGATGAAGACCGGCGTGGCGTCGGCGATGGTTGACTACCCGATCGGCGACCTGATCAACGAACGGGTCCGTGCAATGGGCGTAAAGCCTTTCTATAAGAAGTTCGCCCATGACGGCGTTCGAGGGCCAAACATGGCAACCGTGTACAGCGATCAGGGACATGGCGTCCGTGGTCCGGTTGTATTTTACAATCGAAGCAACGAAGCCGCAGGAATGTTGAAGGCTGGTGACTTCAACTGGAGCGAAATCTTCGCTGGCGGAGTTCGCTGGTTCCACAGTGGTGGAATCTTTGCTGCTCTGTCACCGACAACACCAGAAGTCATCATCGAAGGCATGAAGGCCGCCAAGGCCGCCGGAGCTGTGACGTCCTTCGACTTGAACTATCGAGCCAAGCTGTGGCAGATCAGTGGCGGTCTGGATAAGGCTCAGGAAACTTTGAACCGCATCGTTGAACATGTCGACGTTCTCGTGGGCAATGAAGAAGACCTCCAGAAGGGTCTTGGCCTGAAGGGCCAGGACGTGGAAGCTCACGGCAAGCTTGATCCAGCAGCCTTCTTCGGCATGATGGAAGAAGTGACGAAGAAACTTCCAAACGTTAAAGCCGTCGCGACCACATTGCGAGAAGTCCATTCCACCAACCGCCACTCATGGAGCGCGGTTCTGTGGCTGGAAGGCAAGACCTATCAGGCAAAGACGATGGAACTGGACGTCATCGACCGCATCGGTGGCGGTGATGGATTCGCGTCAGGCCTGTTCTATGGCCTGCTGAACGGCAAAGATCCTCAGACATCCCTGAACCTCGGTTGGGCTCACGGAGCATTGCTGACAACCTACCCAGGCGACACAACAATGGCGACGATCAAGGAAGTCGAAGGCGTTGCGTCGGGTGGGTCAGCACGAGTGCAGCGTTAACGACTCAGGTTCAGCCTGCCGGTTGGGTTCTATCGCTTCAACGTGACCTTCAACCGGCAGCCTGAGCAAAGCTTTGTTCACAATTGAACGATCTCACTGATGAAAAGCGTCCTTTTGAAATCAAGGGACCTACTGTCAGATTCGCCTTTCACAAACTAAAGACTTAAACAATGTCAAAACATGATATCGGCCTGATCGGCCTCGCGGTTATGGGACAGAACCTGGTCATGAACATGGCCAACAAAGGTTTTTCCGTCGGTGTTTACAACCGAACGACGGAGACGACTCATGAGTTCATCAGCGGGCTCGGCAGCCGTCCTCCGGGAGTTGTTGAAGCAGGAACTCAGGACCGCATCAAGGGCTATGACACGCTGGAAGCCTTCGTCAACAGCCTCGCGTCGCCTCGCCGAGTCATGATCATGGTCAAGGCCGGTGCTCCGGTTGACGCTGTGATTGACCAGCTCAAGCCGCTGCTTGCCAAGGGCGACATCATCATCGACGGCGGCAACGCAGACTATGTCGATACCAATCGTCGCAGTAAGCAACTGGCCGCCGAAGGATTTCGATTTATCGGCACGGGCGTTTCCGGCGGCGAAGAAGGCGCGCTCAAGGGACCAAGCATCATGCCTGGCGGCCACAAAGAAGCCTGGCCGTTTGTAAAAGACATCTTCCAGAAAATCAGCGCGAAGGTGGGCCCGAACAATGACATCCCATGCTGCGACTGGGTTGGCGAAGATGGGGCAGGGCATTATGTGAAGATGGTTCACAACGGCATCGAGTATGGCGATATGCAGCTGATCTGCGAAGCCTACTACATCTTGAAGTACGGCGTCGGCCTGACGAACGAAGAACTGTACCACGTCTTCAAGGAATGGAACGAAAGCGAACTCGAAAGCTACCTGATCGAGATCACTCGCGACATCTTCACCGTGAAGGACAAAGAAACCGGCAAGGACCTTGTCGACCTGATTCTGGACACCGCCGGCCAAAAGGGCACAGGCAAGTGGATGAGCCAGCATGCTCTGGATCTCGGCGTGCCAACAACTTTGATCACCGAAGCTGTGTTCGCTCGCTGCCTGTCCGCTCAGAAGGACGCTCGTGTGCGAGCGGAAGCCGTTCTGACAGGTCCAGACACGAAGTTCACCGGTGACAAGAAGCAGTTCATCGACGATGTGAAGTGGGCCTTGTACGCATCCAAACTGTGCAGTTACGCTCAGGGTTACGTTCAGCTTGACGCGGCGGCCAAAGAGTTCGGATGGAAGCTGCACAACGGACCGATCGCCTACCTGTGGCGAGGTGGCTGCATCATTCGTTCGGTCTTCCTCGAAGACATCAAGAAGGCGTTCGACAAGAACCCAAGCTTGGAAAATCTGCTGCTGGACGACTTCTTCAAGACCGCCATCAACAAGGCTCAGCCATCATGGCGACGAGTCGTCGCGACGGCATTCCAGCTCGGCTTGCCAGTCCCCGGCTTCAGCTCAGCTCTGACCTACTACGACGGATACCGTCGAGGCCGTTTGCCAGCGAACCTGCTGCAGGCTCAGCGAGACTACTTCGGTGCTCACACTTACGAACGCACCGACAAGCCACGCGGTGAGAAGTTCCACACCGACTGGATTCGCGAGCGAAAGTTGTCGTAGCATGAATTTGAGATTTCAGACCTGAAATTTCAGATACCCGAAATCAGAGGCCCGACTTTTCGACCTGAAAAGTCAGGCCTTTTTTGTTTCTCCAGACAAAACCTCCAAGGGACATACTCTTGCGAACAGGTCCTTTATCTTTTGATCCGCAGAGGTGAAGTCATGCGAACAAATCTGCTGATGGCGGCACTGATCGCACTGTCGATATCCGCTTGTTCGGATACAACAAAGTCAAATACAGTCAAACAGACGCTGACACTTGAGCAGAAAGCTCAAGCCCAACAAATGCTGACAGAAAAAGGGCTTCTAAGATACGAAAAATCACCGTTGATCGGTCGCAAGATAACCGATGAACAAGCTCTCTTTTCGCTTGCGGATGCCACAGTCTCGCGAGCAGATGGTACAGTCCTGTACTACTTCCAGGTCTGGCGATCAGGCAGGCCACTCGACTATGATGGCCCTGCGGACGATGGAGATGGGGGAGTCACCATCGAAGTGGCAAACGGAGTGATTGTTGAGTCGCGTTACGTTGTGGCTGAGTTCTGACTGAGAACAAGACTTACGCCCGAAATCCCAGCCGTCGGCAAGTGCTTTCGAAAACGGCATGTCACCAAGCGATCAATACACCGCGTGCTTCGCTTCATCGATCATCTGCCGATGCTCAGCGCGGAGTGCTTTGGCCCGGTCAAGATGCTGTTTCCTCTCTGCCTCCGAGACACTCGCATTCGCTCGGTTGGTCGCATCATAAATCTGTGCGCTGTAATGGTCGTTCACGCCTTTGATGTGCGCATCCCGACCGCCGATCCAGAAGGACGACTGGCTCGTCGGCTTTGATCCGCGAGGCCCCAGGATTCGATACCAGCCGCAGAAGTTGGTCCAGCCAGAAAAGATCAGCCCGGCTCCCATGAATATCGCAATGCCGATGCCCCACGGACGAGTTGCTTCAAAGGCACCAAGCACGCAACTGCCGACGATGATCAGTCCATTCAAAGCACTGGCTTTGCGTTCAAGCGAGTTGGGCATGGAGGATATCTCGTGGAAGGGCGTTGGTGCGAATGACACTATTACAGCGAGAACGCTCACGAAATTCCAGAGGCAACCTGATTGCCCCTTGTTCCAGGGCTCCAGCCCTGGAACACACCGCCTGGAGGCTCCTGCCTCCACAACCTGCAAGGCTGGAGCCTTGCGTGCAGGGCGTTCCGAGGCTGGAGACTCGGAACGAGCGTACGGCCGGGGCCTCGTTGAATTGTCGGCAGACTTCCGCAGGCGTATGCTTCCCAGCGCCTTTCCCTATTGCTCCGATCGACCGTGAATCAATGACCGCTTCAGCAACATCCGACATTCCCGAGTTCCTGCAATCGCTGAATCCGCAGCAGCTCGCGGCGGTGATGCATGGTGACGAACCGTTGTTGATCATCGCGGGCGCGGGCACTGGTAAGACGACAACGCTGGCAAATCGAGTCGCATGGCAAATTGTGTCGGGCACGGATCCGTCTCGACTGCTGTTGCTGACGTTTACTCGCCGAGCGGCTGCGGAAATGTTGCGGCGAGTGGAGCATATTCTTATCCAGCTGGATCCATCGACCGTAAAGAATCCGGCGGTGTGTTCCAGGTCTTCCATCCGACGAATTGCCGGCGGCACGTTTCACTCGGTTGCCACGAATGTGCTTCGCCGCTATGGCAATCTGATCGGCCTGTATCCGGACTTCACGATTCTGGATCGCAGCGACTCCGAAGATCTGATGAACGTTGAACGATCGAAGCTGAATCTTCCGAAGTCGGACAAACGATTTCCTCTGAAGGGAACTTGCCTCGATATCTACAGTCGCTGCGTCAATACTCAAAAGCCGCTCGACATCATCCTCAAGAAGTACTTCCCGTGGTGCCTGGAACATCAGGAACGACTGGGTGAACTCTTCAACGGTTACACGACCACCAAAGAACAACAGCGAGTCCTCGATTTTGATGACCTGCTGCTGTTCTGGAACGCACTGGCCGAGAATCCTGATGGCGGCCAGATGCTGCGGCAGCAGTTTCAAAAGATCATGGTCGACGAGTATCAGGACACGAATATCCTGCAGGCTCAGATTCTGAAGAACATCTGCCCGGACGGCAAAGGATTAACAGCTGTCGGCGATGACGCTCAGTCGATCTACTCGTTCCGCGCGGCAACGGTGAGGAATATTCTGGACTTCCCGAATGAGTATCCAGGGACGGTGCTGATCCCGCTGGAACAGAACTACCGCACGACTCAGAAGATTCTGGACGCGACCAATGCCGTCATCGCGGAAGCAGAAGAGCGACATTCGAAAGAACTATGGTCGTCTCGCGGTGATGGCAGTCTGCCGGTGCTTGTGACGTGCAGCGACGAAGACGCTCAGACAACGTATGTGATCGATCAGATTCTGGATCGGCGAGAAAAGGGTGTTCCACTGAAGCAGCAGGCGGTGCTGTTTCGTGCGTCGCATCACAGCATGAGCATGGAAGCTGAGCTCGGCCGTCGCAACGTGCCGTTTGTGAAGTATGGTGGCCTGCGGTTTCTAGAGACGGCTCATGTTCGCGATCTGATGTCGTTTCTTCGACTCGCGGAAAACCCGCTGGACTCCGTTGCCGGTTTTCGAGTCCTCGTTTTGATGCCCGGCATCGGTCATGTCAAAGCCGCTTCGCTGCTGGACAACCTGCGCGAAGGCGGTGGCCATTTCGAGACATGGTCGTCGTGGTCCCCGCCCTCGGTTCTCAAGGACGACTGGCCAAAGCTCATTCGACTGCTTCAGGAAATGGAACAGCGAGCCGAATCCGACGCCGGAGTCGCCACTGATATTCACGGAGCCCGCTTGTTTTACGCGCCGTTGCTCGAATCAAAGTACGACAACGTGAAAGCTCGGCTAAATGATCTGATTCAGCTCGAAGCCATCGCCGCTCGGTATCAAAGCCGAACTGAATTCTTGTCTGAGATGACACTGGATCCACCAAGCTCCACTCAGGAACTTCCGGCCGATCCGTTTCTGGATGAAGACTATTTGACTCTAAGCACGATACATTCGGCAAAGGGGCTCGAATGGGATTCTGTGTACGTGATCCACGCGGCCGACGGCAACATTCCTTCGGACATGGCGACTGGCAGTCCCGAGGAGATCGAAGAGGAACGTCGTTTGTTCTACGTCGCGATGACTCGCGCGAAGAATCATCTCAGCGTCGTGCGGCCCGAGCGTTACTATTTCCACAATCGCCGCAAGAGCGACCAGCACTCACTCAGCAAGATCACTCGATTTCTGCCGACTCAGATTCAGGCATTGTTTGACTGCCAATCTCAGGGCATGACCTACGGTTCCGGCTTCGGCGGAGCAGGGCAGAGCGGCTTGATTCAGGGCGACACAACGGAAATCCGCAAGAAGATATCGAAACTCTGGGGCTGATTGGGGATCTCTTTGCGAGGATCACTACAGCTTAAGCCACTGACATCAACTCGGCCAGGACAAAACACGAAGGTTCTGAGTGCATGTCCACACTCAGTAGATTAGAATTTGGAACCGACAAGTTCAGCCTGCCTGAGTTCCAACCGTGTCTCCTGCCTACCGTTTCAACGCATACGGATTATCAGCCACGACTTTATGAATCGCCACAGATCAACTCCGTCGCCGATTTTCTGTTTCGTTGCGACGCTTATCTTACTTGCTTGTGGATTCATGGCTTCAGCGAAAGCCGATGATGATGTTTCGCTGGGCAGCACAACATTCGCGTCACCACCGTCTTATCAGCAGGACGTCCTTCCGATCCTGACTCGATTCGGATGTAATCAGGGTGCCTGCCATGGGAAACTGGCTGGCCAAAATGGATTCCGTCTGTCACTTCGTGGTTACGCACCCGACTGGGATTACGACTCCATCACACACGAATTCTTTGGCCGTCGAATCGACCGCGCGGCTCCGGCCAATAGCCTGCTAGTAACCAAACCGGCCGGCATGAGTCCCCATGGAGGAGGCAAACTTTTTGAGCCAAATAGTGCAGCCAGTAAAGTACTCACAGACTGGATCGCCGCAGGGACTCCAGGGATTATTCCTGATGAGCCCGTTGTTCAGTCAATAGCTGTCAGCCCGGGCACGCAAACCATGCATCCCGGGGAAACCCTGCAACTTACTGCCACAGCGAGGTATTCGAATGGTCAAGTACGCGACATCACCTGGCTCTCGCAGTTCTTCTCCAACGATCCAAGCGTGCTGGAAGTTTCATCAAGCGGCCTGCTCAAGTGCCTGCGATCGGGGGAATCAGTCGTCCGAGTTCATTTTCAGGGTCAGGTAGCTGTCACCACTATCACCAGCCCCTTCGAACAATCTGTTGACGCACAGTTGTTTGTGGAACGCAGTAGTTTCATTGACGAGCATGTTTTCAACAAACTGGCTGCTCTTCGCATACCGCCGTCCCCCACCGCAGACGATGCAGTCTTTGTTCGCCGCGTCTTCCTCGATACGATCGGCACTCTGCCGACACCGACAGAGGTACAAGCCTTCCTGAACGACCAAAATCCCGGTAAGCGAACAGACCTGATCGATACACTGCTCGAACGCCCCGAGTTTGCGGACTATTGGACTTTGATCCTGTGCGACCTGCTGCAGAATCGCAAAGAGCGTGACCATGATGTCCGCGGCTCCAAAGGCGTCCGCGCGATGCAGGCGTGGGTTCGAGAACAGGTCGAGGCAAAT
>CAIJTV010001204.1:0-3741 GCA_903823635.1 uncultured Planctomycetaceae bacterium | reverse complement strand
TGTCCGCTCTATGGGGACATCACGGTCACGAAAGAAACTGATCGCCTCGTCTTGAGTCTGTTACCCAATCCGGAACTCGTTGCCGATCTAACTCATTTGCACTACGACACATGGAAGATCACCTGGCGAAAAGAATTTGCCTGGTTCGCTGAAGGCACGGTTCAGTTTGTTCCCGATGCGAACGGGAATTTTCAGGAACTGCGTCTAAATGTTCCCAACGATGATCTGTGGTTCGATGAACTTAAGCCGGTGCGAGTTCAGTAACCTATGGACACAAATCCTTACGAAGTCACAACAGGTAAGCTTGACGTCAGCGTGACCACGGGACAGCAGATCGTCGCCGTAGTCGTTGGTGGCATCGTCACGATTGCTTCGGCCATCACGATGGCCGCATTTCTGTTCGGGCTGCTGGTGGCGTTTGGCGGGAAATCGATGCCAGCGCCGATCAGCCTGTCGGCCGTCTGGGCTGGCAGCATGGGGCGAGTTTTCGGCTTGATTGCCTTCGCAATTGTTCCGATCGCAATCGCCCTGGGCATTTATATCACAGCACGATTACTGCGAATGCAGAGGGCGATGCTGGAAACGAAAATCCGCCGCATGGACCTGTTACGCCAGGTCGACGAAATTCGGCAGTCGCTGGAAAAGTAGCACTACACGAGAGCTTCGCGATTGATGCAGCCCATGATCCAATGGTCGATCATGCGAGCTTCATTGCTGGTTGGGTCGACAGGAAGTTCAGTCACTTCCACATCGACGCTGGCCCCGGCCGATCGCAGCAATCGAACGGACTCCACGCTGCGTCCCATGCATTCGTGAGAACAGCTGCGTGAGACGGACATCATCATCGGCTTGCCACGCAGACCTGTCAGGCGATCAGACTTCAGGCTGTCTGACTTGCAGGCTGGATCAAGCAGAATCGCACCCGCGAACCAGTCAGGACGCTGAATCATGGTCTGCAGAGCAACATCAGCTCCGTGGCCGGAACCGGCTACAAAGATCCGCTCGCTGTGAATATGAAACGCTCGACGCAGGCGACAGGTGGTCACGTAAAGCAGATCCTGCAGCGGCACGGACCCAAACAGCAGCGAAGATGGATCCCAGCAGTAGCCTCCAGCCGACTTGTGCTCGGTGTTGCCGCGAAGCGCGAGGCCGATGTAGTTCTGTGAGCTGACAGCTCCCATGAACTGTTCAAGCTGATCTTCGTCGTTCGCATCGCTGTGGAACCAGATCACCAGAGGATACGCATATCGTTCCTCGTATCGCTCAGGAACGTAAATCGAAACCGGCCAGTCCGATTCGGAAACGCTGTTGGAGAACTTCGCGAGTGAATCGGGCGACTGGCTCCACGACTGATACAGTTCGCGAAGTTCCGTTGGCAGCATTTCCACGTCCATATCCGGGATCAGAGAGTCCAGCTCACCGGATGAGAACGACAGGCTTCGAACACGATTAAACATTGAGATAACTTCCATGAAGAACATTGTGTGTTGAGGAGAACGCCAAAATCACGGTCGAGAGCAGTCCTTGCCTCAACGTCTTCTTATTGCACTTGTTTAAGATCTCAAATTTCGAATTTAAGATTTCAAATCAATGATCTGTAAAGCACTGAACTATCAGGGAACCACTGCTCTGACATCTTGCAGAGGAAAGTGTTTCCCGGGACAAGCCGTGGCCTTCACCGAAGCATGTCCAATAATCTTTTCCCGAACGATCTGATGCCGACCTGCCAAAGTTTTCACCAGCTCCCTGACGGCAGCCAGTTGAGCTTTTGACGGTGGAGTCTTCTCGAAATTCCCGATCAGGCAAATACCAATTCCACGAGCGTTAAAAAGGGCATCACCAGAATGAGCCCCGTGGAGTTGCTCGTCCCAGCGAAAAGTGGGCTCCACAGCCCCGTCTTTCATCCCCTGTCCATTTCCGATCACAAAGTGGTAACCAATTCCCAGCCAGGCGTTTCCCATCGCATCTTTACGACGACGATGTTCCTCGTGAATCGATTGAACACTGCCCGATCCACTGGCTGAATGATGCAGCACCACATACTCCCAGTCCGATTCAGCAACATCCGCTATCCAGCGATTCTGGTTTGACGCGGGAGACGTTTCTGGTTGACCGGCTCCATTCCGATCTTTTGAAAGTCCCAGAACAACTCTTCCCGGCACCATCCAGCTCCGACGCTCATCCGCCCGCAGGCTTCGAAGACCTGTCAGAAGGAGAAACGCCAGGAACGGCACCAGGACAACCGAACATGCCCCGAAGCAGACTGAAACGGTCAGAGTCTTCCAGACACAGCACCGCGAACGGTCACTGGCATGAGTACTTCTGGCCAACTGTCAGACCCGCCGTTGAGGAAAAATTCCGGGCTGCGAAAAAACGAACTCCCACGACTCTACAAGGCGCTCCGGAGGGTGTCAACGTCCTCTAATTTTGGGGCCTCCAACAGCCGATATCACAGGGTTTTCAGGCTTTAGGAGAGACAGTCTGCGCAGAATTTGAGGGTCCAAAATCGGGCCTACAAATAGCCCTGCTTACCCTGACCTTCCTAACCGTCATAATCTCGGCGATTTCGGGGATTTCGGAGCCGTGATTTTCAGTTTGGCTTCAGTTCTTTCACTGAAGGGAACTTCTGGAACATCCGGCCTCGCGAGGGCAATTGCTTAACCCCTTCCAGCTTTATCTCACAGGACAACCCGTTAGTCTCAATCTGCGCATTTTAACGTCAGGAAGCTGGGCTCACGTTCGAACTGCTGATGGGGTTTGTCGTTGTGGACGGCTTTTTGAAGTAGGTCCTTTCTGCCGGAAAAGACTTTCGCCGCAAGGCGAACTGAGCGCAACTCTGTCACAACAAGCCCGGGCCCGACTTTGTCAAACCCCGTGCACACAAGGACGCGACAAGTCGCGAAGCCATTTCCAGAGGAAAGGAGCTACTAATAATTGTGCCCCGAGGGACACACCACCGTGACTCACATTTCAGAACGATCGACGCTAGACTTCATCGCGGAACGGGAATCATGGGCTGCTAATCGGAGTGGATTTCTCTGTGACTGTGACAAATTCCAACCAGCTTGCTCAGCGTGTGCATGAGCTGCGTCAGCGAACATTGCAGGCTGTTGAACAGGTCGTTGTCGGAATGAACCACGTCACCGATCAGTTGCTGATGGCACTGATCGCCGGCGGACATGTTCTTCTCGAAGGAGTTCCCGGGACGGCCAAGACGACCGTGTGTCGCACATTTTCGTCGGTGCTCGGAATCCACTATGAACGAGTCCAGTTTACTCCGGATCTGCTGCCATCCGACGTCACCGGAACGCAGGTACTTGATCGTCAGACCAGCAACTTCGTACTTCGCAAAGGTCCCGTCTTCTGCCAGTTGCTTCTGGCCGACGAATTGAATCGCGCCCCTGCGAGAACTCAATCGTCGCTCCTCGAAGCGATGCAGGAACGTCAGGTTACCATCGAAGGAAAGACACTGCCGCTCCCGGAACCGTTTATGGTCCTGGCGACTCAGAACCCAATCGAACAGGAAGGCGTGTATCGACTGCCGGAAGCTCAGCTGGACCGATTTCTGTTCCGCATTCATGTGGGTTATCCGGAACGCAATCAGGAAGTCGACATGCTGGAATTGCACAGTCGAACCATTCCAAAGCCTGAGCCGGTGACAAACGCAGACGAGACGCGTTGACTTCTGTTCTGCAGTAGATTGGGAGCCATGAAAAGGCCCAATGCCATGACACAAACTCT
>CAIJTV010001203.1:0-5124 GCA_903823635.1 uncultured Planctomycetaceae bacterium | reverse complement strand
TGTTGACCACACTGTGACATTCTCCCGTGTCGGACCAGTCCAGCGAATAGACGGAACCATCCGGACCGTACTGCATCGTCACGCCCATGTACCACTGATCGCGGGCACGCATCAGGTCCGGACCATGTGACGCGGAGTATCCTGAGCCTGCTCGCTTCAGAATATCGTTGTTGATGCGGTGTCCATGCAGATTATGCATGAAGACTGTGTTGCGATATTTCTCGGGCCATGAATCACCCAGATAAATCATCGTGCCACAATGAGCGTGTCCACCACCGGCAGCATCTTCCTCAGCGGTGCCGATTCCATCGTGGACATTACCCTTGCCGATGAAGTGCAGATGATCCGCAATGGTCTTGATTCGTTGATAGGCATAGCGACTGGATTCACGATTCCGCCACGGCTCATAGTGCGCACCCTGAATCACGTGATACAAATGCGGATCAACACAGTTGCAGACAAACGCCTGACCGAAATCGTCCCAGTCAATTCCCCATGGGTTCGTTGTCCCGTCGGCAAACGGCTCCCAGACATGTCGTTCCGGATGATAGCGATAAACACCGCCGTCGAAGCGAACTCGTTCCTTTGCTGAGGAACCCGGCTTGCCGATCTCGGACCAGTTTGTTCGGCCATGAGTTCCATACAGCCATCCGTCTGGTCCCCACGCGAAACCGTTGGCGAGGTTATGAGAGTTCGCATGGTTGCCGAATCCATCCAGCAGAACGATTGGATCACTGTCCGGCCGATCGTCTGCATCTCGATCCGGGATGAAATAAAAATTCGGCGGCGACATGACCCACGTGCCGCCGAATCCAACTTCAATACCCGTAACGTAATTCAGCTGATCATAAAAGACGGTTCGCTTGTCGTGTTTGCCGTCGCCATCAGTATCTTCGAAGATCAGGATCCGATCGCCCGGTCGAGTTCCGTGATTCGGATAGTTATACGCTTCCGCAACCCACAGTCGTCCTCGATCGTCTATGCAGAAGCCGATCGGCTGCTGAACATCGGGCTCCCCGGCAAACAACGTGACGCGGAATCCATCCGGCACAATCATTGTCCGAGCAGCTTCTTCAGCCGGCAGAACTTCGGGCTGTTCGTCTGCAATGCCCGAAGAGCTGATGAGGCAAACAAGTACAAGAACGCGCAGGAGGTCCGTTGATCTCGTCATAGTGATGAGCCGAAGCGCAAGCGGTTGATGACTCAAATTATTTAACGGGCACACGCGGGTTGTTGATTCAGTCGCCCCCGACCCCGCGTCGGGGGTATAACGGCTTTTGCACCAGCAAAGAACAGCTGATTTTCTGTGGTGCAAAAGCCCGCTGGCCCCTGAGGCAGGCTCAGGGGGGATTAGATCAAGAGACCACCAGCACCAGGCCGTTTGGCTATTCCAGAGTGTGAACCAACAATCCACTGCGCAGTTTGGGTTCGAACCAGGTACTTTTCGGAGGCATGATTTCACCGGCGTCGGAGACAGACATCAACTGATCGAGCGTCGTCGGATACATCGAAATCGCAACCGCCCAATCGCCGCCGATGCAAAGTTTTTCCAGCTCTGCAGTACCTCGGATACCGCCCACGAAGTCGATCCGTGAATCTGTTCGGACATCTTCGATGCCAAAGATCGGATGCAGCACGAGGCGTTCCAGAATTGACACATCCAGCGACTTGATCGGATCTTTGACGTACAACGGATCCGGAGCAATCGTAAGCTTCCACCACACATGATCGATCAGAAAACAGAATGATCCAGGTGCATCAGGCACTGGGTCGTCAGTGCGTTGAAGATCACCCAGTGCATCCAGTTTCTCCAGCAGATTGGGAATCGTCAGCCCGTGCGTATCTTTCAAAATCCGGTTGTAAGCGAGAATTCGCAACTGGTCCGAAGGAAACAGCACCGACAGGAACCAGTTACATTCTTCATTTCCCGTGCCACCGTCAGGCAATCGACGTCGCAGCTCTTTTCCCGCTCGCCACGCGCTGGCCGCGCGATGATGACCATCGGCGATGTAGAAAACCGGCACGGCGGAAAGCGCCGACACAAATGGCTGTGAGGCTTCAATCTTCCAGATGGTATGTCGAACACCATCGACAGCGGTGAAATCATACAGCGGCGCCTTGGCCGTTGCTTCGGTCACCTTCGCGTTGATTTCGTCGACGCCGCGGTAAGTCAGAAACACAGGCCCGGCATTTGCATTCAGAGCGAGCACATGGTGAGTGCGATCGTCCTCTTTGCTTTTGCGAGTCTTCTCGTGCTTCAGGATGAGGTTGTTCTCGTAGTCATCAATATGGCAGCAGCAGACGATTCCGGTCTGGGAATGACCGTTCATGATCTGGCGATACGCGAAGACGTGGTCATCGCCATCCTGCTTCAGGACTCCATCGCTGATCAGCTTCTGGAAGTTGGCCCGCGCCTTTTCGTAAACGTCGGCATCGTACGGATTCTTTTGCGGAGGGAAGTCAATGTCCGGTCGAACGACGTGCAGAAAACTCAGGTGGTTCCCTTCAGCCAGAGCCGCGGCTTCATCGCGATTCACAACATCATAGGGAACAGAAGCGACCTTAGCGGCCAATTCTTCGACAGGACGCAACGCCTGAAACGCCTTAATCCGAGGCATGTATCACACTTTCAATTCATCAAGAGCTTATGAAATCGACTTTTCCGGTGTTCGTGATGCGTTAAAGAATCAGCTGTTCGGCCCTGAAGACAGGACCTTCAACGCAAGTCCGGCGATAATCCCACGAGCCATCCGGCTCGACAACTTTTGTCACACAACTAAAGCAGGCCCCGAAGCCACAGGCCATCGGCGTTTCCAGAGAAAGCCAGCACGGAACAGCAGCAGCCTTACAGATCTCCGCCACAGCCTTCATCATGGGTTCCGGACCACAGCAGTAAACGTGAACGCCGTCAGAATTCTGTGCCAACTTATTCTGCAGCAATTGCGTGACATAGCCCTGATGGCCAGTGCTTCCGTCGTCCGTCGCAATCTGCAGATCGAGCCCCGGAATTGTGAACTCCTCAATTCCGGCCAGATAACCGGCGGATCTTACTCCGTAGCATAAGGAGACCTGTTGAGGTCGCGTCGTGATTGATCTTGGCGGAATTCCATAAGATTCCAGCCCCAATGCTTCTCGAATGACCCCCAGAAACGGCGTCTGCCCGATTCCTCCCGCGACGCAGATCAGGTGACGACATTCCGGCACAGGAAAACCATTGCCGAGCGGTCCCCAAACACTGACTTCATCACCTTCTGACCATTGACTCATCAACGTGGTCATCTTGCCCACCTTGACGAACCCAAACTCCACACCAGTCGGCTGGCCAGCGGCGTCTCGCACGATATCAAATAGAGCAAACGGTCGGCCCAGCAAAGGATCACTGCCTGTGGCTGGACGAATCATAAAGAACTGACCGGGCGTAATCGTCGCGGCCAGTTCCGGCGCGTGGACTTTCACAGCCCAGGTATCCTGAGCCATCGCCCGAACGGCCACAATTTTCGCCTGATGCTGTTTCGCGCAAAGCATCATCCCGGGCAACGTGGAAGAGTACTCACTCATAATTTCTGGTGTTTCCGGTCACGTTCTGGAAAGACGGTGTGACGTATCTTAGTCGCAAACTCCAGCGAGACGAAGTCTGACGAATTCGACTTCAGGATTATTCGTATCCGAGCGAATTTCCGGATGCATTGATCCGGTAGCGGACATTCATCACTCACGGAACGTTGCTTTTTCGCAACATCGCCCGTTGTCTTTCGGCAATCTTCCTGTTGGTCGCGTGATGGAAACCGTTGCCGGTCTTCACCGGGTCCTGACAAACCACACAGGCCCGAAGAAATCTTCCTCCACCAGATCAACAGTCCCGGCAGCCGGCAGAGTGACACACTAGGCTTGCCATATTCCGGACTTCGAGGCTCTCTGCTCATTTCGCAGGCCGCTTTGGTCGCGACGACAACCGCTTCCTGCTCTGCCTGAGGAACCAATCCACATGAAATCACCTGTCTCCGTCCTTCGCTGCGCTGTCGTCGTTGCCAACCTCGCATGCGGTGTTCTTTCAGGGAGCTTCGACGGTCCGTTGGCCATGACGGCTCAGGCTGGCGAATCAACTCGCATGGTTGAGCTGTCAGATCAGAACTCTTCTTATGAAGGCAAGCTGATCGCAAAAACACCCAGCCATGTGTGCATCATGGACCGGTTTGGTCTGATGACAGCTCTGGAAATCAAAAATCTGAAATCGTTCAAAGTCGTAGCCGGGAGTTACTCTCCGGTTTCCTCAATCGGACTGCAGCAGTCGCTGAAAAAAGAGCTGCCCCCGGGTTACGAAATTGCCGCATCCGCCCACTACGTCGTCATGGGACGAAAAGGCAAAGCTGACGACTATGCCAAACTGTTTGAGGAAGTTTTTCGCCAGGTCGATACGTTCTTCAGCGTTCGCGGGTTTGACACTCATCCGCCCCAGATGCCGATGGTCGCCTTTGTCTTTGGCACTCAGGCGGAGTTCAAAGCTTACTGTGAGGCTGAGAACGACCAAACCATGATAAAGATGCGTGGTTACTATTCGTCGAAAACAAACCGTGTCGCGATGTACGAAGATCCGAACCAGGTCATCAAGGTGACTGCTGGTGTTTCAGACGAGGAGTGGGAACCTCAAACGAGTGAGAACCTTTTTGCATCGGTCACCGGCCAGACGGCCGATGTCATTATTCACGAAGGCACACATCAGGTCGGATTCAACGTGGGTATCCATTCTCGTCTGGGAACAACTCCACGCTGGGTTGTGGAAGGTCTGGCGACAGTTCTTGAGCCACCCGGAATTCGCTCGCGAGGAAAAGCCGGAAAAGACAAGATCAACGCAGAACGCCTGTCATGGTTTCAGGAAGACTACTCGCAACGCCGAAAGTCAGGAGACCTTGCAAAGGTCATTGCTTCCGACGACTTCTTTGGGTCGCAGTCCCTTGATGCGTACAGCCTTGCCTGGAGTCTGACGTACTTTCTCACAGACAATCCCGCTCGGGCGGGGAAGTTTGCGAAGTATCTGAAGAAGGTCGCGGACAGAAACCCACTGCACCTCTACTCCGCAAAGGAGCGGTTGGCTGACTTTCAGGAGATCTTCGGAGATATCTCGCG
>CAIJTV010001202.1:0-1552 GCA_903823635.1 uncultured Planctomycetaceae bacterium | reverse complement strand
CCCCAGACAATCAACGTTTCGTCCAATAGGCCTCGCTGATCCAGATCCTTGATCAAAGCCGCAATCGCACGATCTGATTGCTGGCATTTGATCGGCAGCGTTTCATCGATACTCTCACCAAGCGATGAACCGTGATGATCCCAGCCCCAGTCGTAAAGCTGAACGAAGCGAACACCCGACTCCACCAGTCGTCGCGCCAGCAGACAATTGTTTGGAAACGTCGGGTCATCACCCTTGTAGAGCACTCGTGGATCATCCGCACTTTCCGCAGGAGAAACATATCCTGGCTGAGCACCGTACATCTCCAGAATGTGCTTTGGCTCCTTCGAGATGTCCATCACTTCCGGCACCGATGTTTGCATCCGATACGCCAACTCATACTGCGAAATGCGAGTCTGCGTTTCCGGGTCTCCCGATCGTTCGAACTCCGCCGCATTCATCTCGGCCAGAGTATCCAGCATGCGTCGGCGGAGTTTGCGATCCATCCCTGCCGGATCACTCAAATACAGAACGGGATCACCGGCCGTGCGACACTGAACTCCCTGATAAACCGACGGCAGAAACCCGGAACCCCACAACGATTTTCCTGCATCCGGCGTTTTTCCCCCTGACAAGAGCACGACGAACCCCGGCAGGTTTTCGTTGACACTTCCCAGACCATAATTGATCCACGATCCCAGCGACGGATTGCCCAATCGAGGCGTCCCGGTATGGATAAACAACTGAGACGGCGCGTGGTTAAACTGATCTGTCTGTACGGTTCTGATCACAGCCGCCTTGTCGACGACTGATGCGAAATGCGGCAACAGCTCACTGATCCACTGCCCGCTTTCACCATACTGAGCAAACGAAAATTGCCCCGCAAGAATCTTCGGCACGCCTTTGATAAAGGCGAAACGCTTGCCCTCAAGAAACGAGGCAGGACAATCCTGCATATGCAGCTTCTGCAGATCCGGCTTGTGTTCAAACAGCTCAAGCTGCGACGGCGAACCGGCCATATGCAGATAAATCACCCGCTTCGCTCGCGGCGCCAACATCGGTGTTCGCACGCTTTTGGCGGATTCTTTTGCCTCGTCAGCGGCCTCCGTCTTATCTTTTGCCAACAGCGCCTGCAGAGCCATTGAGCCAATACCCAAACCGGCTGTTTGCAGCAGATGCCGTCGAGTCTGGCTGGTGAGTCGAAAAACATCGGGAGTCATAATACTTCTCTTCCGGAGGGCCGCCGCAGGACTGTTTCCAGCAGGCTAACTCATCACAATTCGACTGTAAACAAAACAACTCACTCGCGAGATGGCAACTGTAATCTGGCAAGTGTTGATGCCGCAGGCTTCGATCCTGTTTCGTTTCTCCACAACAGGTCAACAATCCACCGGTCAGAACAGCGTGTAAATAAACGGCGCTGCCCCCGTGCCGCTAAGGAAAATCGCAACTCCGGCCAAAAGCAACACGAGCACGATCGGCGTCAGCCACCACTTCTTTTCTTCGCGGATAAAGAGCCAAAACTCAGCCAGCAGGCCCATTGGCTGTTCTTCTCCGGCCTGTTCAAATTTGG
>CAIJTV010001201.1:0-2563 GCA_903823635.1 uncultured Planctomycetaceae bacterium | reverse complement strand
CTGTCCGACGACCAGGCCTGGACCGATTATGGCCTGATGAGACATCCGGATATCAAGACTCCTCATCTGGATCGCCTGGCTTCTCGCAGTGCGGTCTTCCGCCGAGGCTATACGCCCGTTCCGCTTTGTCGTCCGTCCTTGTTGTCGATGATTACCGGGAAGTATCCGCATCAACATGGCGTCACCGGCAATGATCCGAAGCCCGATAAATCCCTCAGCGACGCTCAGTACAACGCTTTGCGAGAACAGCTGATTTCAAAGATCGATCCGCAGGCGACACTGCCAAAACTGCTGGCTGAGAAAGGCTATCTCAGTATGCAGTCCGGCAAATGGTGGGAAGGAAATTTTTCTCGCGGCGGTTTCACCCACGGGATGACTCGCGGCTTTCCTCAGAAAGGCGGACGGCATGGCGATGATGGCCTTGAGATTGGTCGCAAAGGAATGCAGCCCGTCTTTGATTTTATCCAGCATGCGACAGAGGAAGAGAAGCCGTTCTTTCTCTGGTACGCTCCGATGTTGCCCCACACACCGCACAATCCTCCGGAACGATTGCTGACCAAATATCGGCAGCCCGGCCGCCCGGAAGCACTCGCAAAATACTACGCAATGTGTGAGCTCTTTGATGAGACGTGCGGGGAACTGTTGAATCATCTGGACGAGAAGCAGCTGACTGAAAACACCATCGTGGTCTATGTCACAGACAACGGCTGGATTCAGGCGACTCCGGAGATGAAACTGGGGCCGGACTGGAATCACGGGTTTGCTCCGAGATCAAAGCAGACCGTTTACGAAGGCGGGATTCGCACGCCCATAATGATTTCATGGCCCGGGCAGATTGATCCCGGAGATCATCAGGAATTGGCCAGCACGATCGATGTCTTTCCAACTCTTCTTGCAGCCACTGGACTGGAAGTACCTAACGGTTTACCCGGTGTGAACCTGCTGCCGCTGCTGAAGGACAAGACTCCTTTAGATCGCTCGTTCTTATGCGGCGAAAGCTTCTCACATGATATCATTGATATGGATCAGTACGAGGCCACGCTTCAATATCGCTGGTGTATCGAAGGAAAATGGAAGCTGATTCTGAGCTATGACAGTCCGCCGGATCGCTATGCGTTCGTGTACTCCGTGAACGAGCGAACTCCGCAGTTATTTGATCTGGAAGCGGATCCTCATGAGAAGCAGAATCTGGCGTCCAGCCATCCGGAAATTGTACAGAAGCTTGCCAAACATCTGAATGACACGTGGTCGGTGAGTAAGAAGCCTGTCGGTCTTTGAGCGGTCTGTTTGACTGCTGTTCTGGCCGGTCTCCTGACCGAGCCAGGCTCTCAGACTAAAGTTTCCAATCCCCCACTTGCCGTCACTTTTCATACGAAGACAATCACCATGGCCAACGTCTGCGTCTTCTGTGGTTCGCGTTCCGGAGATCGCCCGGAGTACGCTCAAGCGGCGAATCTTCTTGGGGTTTATCTTGCAACCTCGGGCCATCGACTGATCTACGGCGGAGGCAGTACCGGCATCATGGGAGCCATCGCTGATGCTGTACTGGAAAAGAACGGTCAGATCACCGGAGTTATCCCGACCCATCTGGCTCGTGTCGAACTCATGCATGCCGCAGTTCAGGACATGCGAGTCACCGCGGATATGCACGAACGCAAAGCTCTGATGCATTCGCTGTCCGACATTTACGTCGTATTGCCCGGCGGCTTCGGGACGATGGAGGAATTCTTCGAAGCTGTCACGTGGGCTCAACTGGATCTTCACACTCGGCCCATCGCAGTGCTCAATCTGTTCGGCATCTACGATGGCCTGATGCAGCTCATGGACACGATGATGAACACCGGCTTCCTCTCAGCAAAGTGCCGTGCTCATGTGACCGAGTTTCGAGATCCTCTTGCGATGATGGAATGGCTGCAAAGCAAAACGACATAGCGAAGTGCAAGGGAAAATGAAAAGGCCAGACTCAACGATGTTGGAGCCTGGCCTTTGCTGTTTTGGATTAGTTCCCAACTGGTGCAAGAGAACCGGACGCTGACGCGTGCCGGCTGATTTCACCATATCCCCACTATGTCTTGTCCTTCACGATCGGATTGGTCAGCGTGCCGATGCCAGTGATGGTGATCGACACTTCGTCGCCGTCTTCAAGTGTGAAGCTGTCGTCCGGAACAACTCCGGTTCCGGTCATCAGGAAGGCGCCGTTCGGGAAGACGTTTTCCTTGAAAAGCCACTTTGCCAGCTCATCCGGAGTTCGTTTCATCTGACTCAGCTTTGTTGCTCCGCCGAAAACGGACTTGCCACCACGGCGAATATCGAGCTGAATATCAATCGCATCCTGATCCAGAGGCTTCTCTGCCAGCAACACACACGGACCAACACCGGCACATTGGTTGTACATCTTGGCTTGCGGCAGATACAGAGGATTTTCACCTTCAATATCGCGGGCTGACATGTCGTTTCCGATGGTGTAGCCCACGATCTTGCCGCTGGTGTTGATCACCAAAGTAAACTCGGGCTCCGGTACGCTCCACTTGCTGTCGCAACGAACTCGAAGCGGTTGGCCCGG
>CAIJTV010001200.1:0-2682 GCA_903823635.1 uncultured Planctomycetaceae bacterium | reverse complement strand
CGTGAGATTCACCATCGCGTAAAGAACAATCTGCAGGTCGTCTCTACATTACTGGACCTGCAGTCTGAGCACACGAGCGACCCGGCCACTCTTAAGATGTTTGCCGAATCACGAGGAAGGGTTAAGTCGATGGCAATGATCCACGAGCGTCTCTACAGATCGCAGGATCTGGCTCGCGTTGATTTCCACGACTACCTGAGTCAACTTATCGAAGATCTCCTTCGAGCGAATCGGGTGTCTGAGGATCAGATTCACGTAGATTTGAGTATCGGAATTGCACCTGTCCCGATTGATTTGGCAATTCCCTGCGGACTTCTTCTCAATGAGCTGATTTCGAATTGCTTCAAACATGCATTTCGTGACCACGCCGAACCTCGCCTCGCGATCGAGTTTCATCGTCTGGATGAGGTATTTAACATTCTTCGCGTTTCAGACAACGGCCCGGGATTGCCGAGTGACATCGATTTCCGCAACACTTCCTCCTTCGGGCTTCAATTGGTCAATACTCTGATCGATCAGCTTGGTGGTTCGATTGAACTCTCCACCGGCGTTGGCACCACCATCAGCGTCCGATTCCCCAATGGCAGGACAACTAAATAAGTTGCCTCACTCCACACCACCCTAAGGCGATGCATCGTGACTTCTGCCAGCATTTTGATAGTAGAAGACGAGCGAATTATCGCACGAGGGATCGAGAAACAACTGAAAGGCATGGGATATTCCATAGCCGCTTCAGTATCAAACGGTGAAGATGCTTTGCTGGCGGTTGCTGAAACACGGCCTGACATGATCCTGATGGATATCAACCTCGGCGCGGGACTGGACGGGGTCGAAACTGCAGGCATTATCCGCAAGCGTGAAAACGTTCCTATCGTGTTTCTGACAGCGTTCTCGGACGATGCCGCAATCCAGAGAGCGAAACTGACAGAACCCTATGGTTATGTACTGAAACCGTATGACGATCGTGACCTCCAGACGGCGATCGAAATCGGACTGTACAAGCATCAGGCGAATCGTCGCCTTCAGGAGAATGAACAATGGCTTGCTGCGACACTCGGAAGTATCGGTGATGGCGTAATTGCCACAGACCGGGACGGTTGCATTCGATTTATCAACACCTTGGCGGAAAGCTTGACTGGATGGAACCAGCAGGAAGTCGTCGGAGAGGATATCCGGAAGATTTTCTGTATCGTTAATGAGGTGACAGGTGACACGGTTCAAAACCCGATCTTCGAGTGTTTGCAAACGGGAAAACCGGGCACGCTTGACACGGGCACTTTACTCATCGATCGGAATGGCGTTAAACGGCCGATCGAAGACAGCGCGGCTCCTATTTGCGACGTCACTGGGAGAATTTCCGGGGCTGTTTTGGTCTTTCGAGATGTGTCCGAGCGTCGTCAACTGGAAATGCACCTGCGACAGTCACAGAAAATGGATGCAATCGGCCGCCTTGCCGGTGGAATTGCTCACGACATCAACAACATCATGGCAGTTATACTCGGGTATGCTGAGATTCTTTATGGTGACGGCACTACCCTTGATGAGCGCAATAATTACCTGCGAGAAATCAGCGAGGCGGGAAAGCGCGCAGCCACGCTGACTCAGCAAATTCTGGCGTTTAGTCGTAAGCAGACGTTGATGCCAACTGTGGTTAATCTTAACGCGGTGATCAGCGACATGTATACGATGCTCCAACGATTGGTCGGAGCAGATATCGTTGTTGAAACAAAGCTGGCAGCGGAATTGGGAAACACACGCGTCGACGCATCACAAATCGGGCAGGTACTTCTTAACCTTGCCGCAAACGCCCGGGATGCGATCGAACCGCCAACTGGCGGAAGACTAACGCTGGCGACGTCCAACACGGAGTTGGGTGCAGGAATCACTGAGCAATTTCTCGATGTAAGCGCCGGGAAATATGTCGTTCTGTCAGCTTCTGACACCGGAACGGGAATACCGGCGTCCCTTCTTCCGCAAGTATTTGAGCCGTTCTTCACCACTAAATCCGGAGACAAGGGCACAGGACTTGGGCTGGCCACTGTGTACGGCATTGTCAAGCAAAGTGGTGGACACATTGAAGTGTCGAGCATCGTGGGAGAAGGTACGACTTTTCGGATCTACCTGCCGCTGATCGACGAGGAGATCAATTCAGGTTCCTATGACGTAAGCCATAGTTCAACGAAGGGCACAGAAACGATTCTGATCGTCGATGATGAGCCACGAGTCAGGCAGGTCGTTTCAATCGCGCTGAAGCAAGACGGTTACAGCGTCCTCGAAGCGGAAAATGGACAGGCCGCACTGGAGAAAGCTCGAAACTATGGCGGAGAAATCCATTTGCTGGTGAGCGACCTGATGATGCCAACGTGTTCCGGCCAGGAATGTGCCCGACAACTTCTTCAACAACGGCCCGACGTTCGAGTCTTATTTATTTCAGGTTTCAACGAAGATCCATCAGGCATTACTATTCCCAAAGCCGCCTTTCTAACAAAGCCATTCAGTTTCGTTTCTTTACGGGAAAAGGTTAAAGAGCTTCTCAACACTCGTTGAGACGAGTCGACTCACGCGAACGACATGCAGGAGACATTTGAGGTCCACAAAAGGTTGGCCTGGACGTTCCCGTTCCACAGCGAGCGTGACATCCCAACGACCAAATACCTCAGTGGTTTGTTCAGAGAGAGCATT
>CAIJTV010001199.1:0-5201 GCA_903823635.1 uncultured Planctomycetaceae bacterium | reverse complement strand
TGAACGCCAGGGGCCCATTAGCCGCGAGCATGTTAAATTCTCGCCGAGGCCACAGAGTGACATTTTCAAAGGCGTGGGATAAACTGCCCCGTTGTTCCGAGCGTGAATCAGTTAGCTGGATAAAGCCGCCACAGAATAAGAATGGTTCCCAATGAAGATTGCCTGTGTTCAGACTGACGTCAGTTTTAAAGATATCAACGCCAACCTGAGTTCGCTGGAAGCTACGGTACGCAATGAGGTGAATCAGGGGACGGAACTGACAGTCTTTCCAGAATGCTATTCGACAGGCTATTGCTTCGATTCTCTCGCGGAAGCAATGGAGTTCAGCGAATCTGTTCCGGGGCCTTCGACGGATCGAGTTGCAAAGCTTTGTGCAGAGCTGAAAACTCATGTGGTCTTCGGGATGCTGGAAAAATCCGGCGACGACTTGTTCAACGTGGCCGTGCTGATTGGCCCGGATGGACTTATTGGCTGTTATCGTAAAGTACATCTGCCGTATTTGGGCGTTGATCGTTTTACAACTCCCGGAGATCGACCATTCGAAGTCTTTGAAGCCGCTGGTGTACGAATCGGGATGCTGATCTGTTACGACGGCGGTTTTCCGGAAGCAGCACGAGTTCTCTCGATTCGCGGCGCGGACTTGATCGTGCTGCCGACAAACTGGCCGCCCGGCGGCAGTTATATGGCGGAGTTTTCAATCAACTGTCGAGCGATGGAGAATGGGATTTACTTTGCCGCGGTGAATCGAATCGGTACGGAGAATGGCTTCTCGTTTATCGGCAAGAGCCGCATCTGCAGCCCGGTAGGAGCCACGATTAACTCCATCGACGACGCATCGCCGGGAATTCTGCGAACTGAAATTGACCCGATGGTTGCTCGCACGAAGCGTATCGTCCGCGTGCCGGGCAAGCACTTGATCGATCGCATGGCGGATCGTCGTCCGGAAATGTATGCCGCAATCTGTGAACCGCACTCGCTCAAACGTCCGGGACGTGATGAACCGGTGTGACTGGCGTCAACTCAGCCTTGAGAACGGGCCCACGGATTGCGCAGAGCGGAGAACGCAAACCGCTCAGAGAGAGCGTCTCACTCGGATTCTGCGACTCATCGCTCCGTCATGCCTTAGGCAAGCATCGTCCCGACTGCGAAAAGCCACGATGGAAGCTATTTCTTTCGCAGCGATCGAGGCCGCGACAGGATTTCGTTCACTAGAATGGCATGACGCACGCCGGCTGGAGTCTTGAGGACAGACAAAATGTCATCGGCCGCTGCGGAACCGGTGTCCGAGGCGGACATTTCCACAGGCTTGCTGGATTGAGATCCAAGATGACTCCGGACTCGTTCGTCGATATCTTTTTTCACGAAGTTGTCGACGTCTCGCCCCATGTGGCTGCGGACGTGGTCACCGATGAAGGAGTCGACGTGTTCGGCAACGCCCGAGCCCACGTTTCGGGGCTTCTGGCCCTTATTTGACTGCTGTTCCCTGTTTGACTGCTGTTGTTGTGAGGCGGCTGGCTGTTTCTGCGGATTCTTTTTCTGGGACTGCTTTGGACGCTGTTGTTGACGTGAGCCCTGATTCGGTTGATTCTGTGGCCGTTGTGCACCGGCTTGCTGCCGATCCTCGGGCGGCAAACCCTCGAGGAATCGGCCCATACTTTCCTGGGCAGGCGTCATCGGAGGTCGCTGTGGCGGGGCGACGTTCTTGGCCGCGGCTTGCTTCACGGAATTAATCATCCCGACAATGACCGAGATCAGCACGAACAGCGGCACAATGAAATCGAGAATATTCTGCATGCATCCCGCTCCGTTCTTCGAATTCCGTCAGGCCGATTCGCGATCACGCTGGTCGGCGGCCTTATCGCTGCTGGTCTTATCCAGATCTCTTTGAAGCCGACCGGGAAGCCGCCTGACGACAGGTCGCGTACGCGCCTTCGCCATTCGGTCTTCCAATTCAGCCTTCACATGACGCCTCTGCAAGAAGCCCCGCAGGACTCCGTACAAGACGACGGCAACAAAAATTGTGAGCTTTTCCATGGTCGCTGTAAACCTGCCCAACGCCACCCTGCGTTCGCAACTGTAACGTCGGCAGAATCACGGCTCCCGACAGAACGGCAGCATTCTGCCTTATTCATGGTCTCTTCACCAGTGAAGTTCGATTTCTTATGTCTTTGGCGGCGGTTTGAACTGCGGCGGCCGCTGACAAAACCGGGAACTGACGACTTTATGGCATCCTTTCTTTCCGGATGATTCGACGGCTTCTATACTCCCGCTCTTCGCGGCAGGCGGGAGCAGAATCGTCGACATGAACAACAGGTCGACTTCGGCCCGAATGTCCCGCCGTTTCAGTCATCAATCACATCGATTTCTTCGGATTCCATTCCTGTGCACAGAACTCACAATTGCGGAGAACTCCGTCGCGAACATGCCGGTCAGACTGTCACACTGGCTGGCTGGGTTAACAGCTACCGCGAGCAGGGCAAAGAACTGGTCTTCGTCGACCTGCGTGACCGCTACGGTAAAACTCAGGTGACTTTCAACACGGAAGACGGCAGCAAGATCGATTCGATTGCCCGCAAGCTTCGTCGCGAAGATGTGATTAAAGTCGTGGGCGAGGTTCGCTATCGCGGCGATGGCCTGGTGAATTCAAAATTGCAGACCGGTGACATCGAACTGCGAGCAATTCAGCTAACCGTTCTGTCACGCAGCAAGACGCCTCCCTTTGAAATTGAAGGTGGCGAGCTTCCGAATGAAGAGCTGCGGCTGAAGTATCGCTTCATCGACCTGCGACGCCCGGAACTCCAGAAGAGCCTTATCCTGCGGCATAACCTTGTGCAGGCCGTTCGCGAATACTTCAACACTCGCGACTTTCTGGAAATTGAAACGCCGATGCTGGGCCGTAGTACTCCGGAAGGGGCCCGCGATTACCTGGTGCCAAGCCGCGTTCATCATGGCAGCTTTTATGCATTGCCACAGTCTCCGCAGATCTACAAGCAGATCTTGATGGTGGCTGGCTACGATCGCTATTACCAGATCGCACGATGCTTTCGAGATGAGGACCTGCGAGCCGACCGGCAGCCGGAGTTCACTCAGATTGACGTCGAGATGGCCTTCGTTGAGCGGGATGACATTCTCAATACGATCGACGGACTGGTGTCATTTGTGATGCAGAAGGTGCGAGGAGTCACGATGCAGACTCCTCTGCCACGTTACACCTACGCGGACGTCATGGAACGCTTTGGCTGTGATAAGCCGGATGTTCGCTTTGCCATGGAAATCGTCGATATTGGCGATATCGCCGCAGCCAGTGGGTTCGGAGTCTTTAAGGCTGTCACCGCATCCGGTGGACGAGTGCGAGGACTCAATGTCAAAGGCGCGGCAGATAAATATAGCCGACGTTTGCTGGACGTGGACCTCAAGAACTTCGTCGGAGATTTCGGCGCCAAGGGTCTCGCCTATGTGAAGGTCACCGGCGGAAAGCTGGAATCGACCATCGCCAAATTCTTTACGGACGAGCATCAGCAACAGATTATTGCACGAATGGGCGGCGAAGAAGGAGACCTGCTGCTGTTTGTCGCTGATACGCCAAAGGTCACCAACGCGGCACTCGCTGCACTGCGTAACCGATTGGGGAAAGAGCTGAATCTCTATGATCCAACGGAGTTCAAGTGCATTTGGGTTCTGGACTTCCCGCTGCTGACATGGAACGCAGATGAAGGTCGATTCGATGCGGAACATCATCCGTTCTGCCAACCCAACCCTGAAGACGCCGAGTATTTGAAAACGGATCCAGGCAAAGTTCGAGCGGATAGCTATGACCTTGTTGTGAATGGCTACGAAGCCGCCAGCGGCAGCGTGCGTATTCATGATTCAGAGATTCAGCAGATGGTGTTTGATCTGCTGAACATTAAGTCCGAGGAAGCCGAAAGCCGCTTTGGATTTCTGCTCGAAGCGTTGCGATATGGTGCACCTCCGCACGCCGGAATTGCCTTGGGCCTGGACCGCTGGGTGATGTTATTGGCAGGCGATGAGAACATTCGTGACGTGATTGCGTTCCCAAAAACTCAGAAGGCAGCCGATATGCTCACCGGGGCTCCTGCTCCTGTTGATCATCGCCAGTTGAAAGACCTCCATATTGAAGTGGCTGAACTGCCCAAGAAGTAGCTCAAACAGGACTGCTGTGCAGTGGCCAGCAACATGGTCGCTGCACAGCAAGATTGTCTCTGAGCAACATTGTTTCCGGGAGCCGAATGACGCCAGCCTTTTATTGCGCAACAGGCTTCGAAAGACTGGGAGTGCGTAACGGAATGAACAGCGATGTTCATATTGTTCGACTAATGCGAGATCAGCAGCTCGTCGCTTCAGACTTCAGCGTAGTGCCACTCTGAATTTGGCGAAATGCTCAGAGCATCCGCCTCCACGGACGACATGCCGCATCCGGAGATGTGACTCTTGCGCCGGCTTATCGGTGCCGTTCGAACGCGACCTGAGTTTGGCCCGTCTGCGGGATGGAATGCGCCGTCAGCGACCAAAGAGTCCGCAGCGACGCATAAACCAAGAATACAGGAACACAGTGAAAACAAAAATCCGGGAAAACGATTCACTCGCAGCGCGTGAGATCCTCGTTTCCCCGGAAATTATGCACCACCAGTTTCGGCTTCTTCCTCTGAGCGATCAGACGAACAGCCACTGCTCATGATTGTGGGCATCACGTTACGTCGCTCATCTCCAAATCAACAGGAACGAAACCGGAACGGAGACACAGATTTTCAGGAAGAACATGTTTTTTCGATGAATAAACGAAGATCCCGTCCTACTACAAAAATAATTCAACGACAGTGTCGATCCCCGCACCCTGGGCAAGCCGCACGCGGCCGTGGTCAAATCGTCACCATCCAGAGCCACTTGTCCAGATAACCGCAACCCGTCCGCCTGATTGAACGTTAATCCCCGACAGAACCGTCTCGCACGTTGTTGCGATCGCACAGTCGAGAATTCACTTTACCTGCCAGGGTTGGCCAGGGCAGATCTTAAACTCCGTGGCTTCCACTTGTCTTTTCCTGGGGCGGATTCACGATATTGCTTCAGCACACAATTGGATTCCCCGGGATGACTCTGCGTGGCTGTGAACATGTCGGCAAGCGGACTGCCGCAGCGTCGTCCGCCCCGGGGTTCTCTTTGCATTCAACCCCTCTGTGTTGATG
>CAIJTV010001198.1:0-3989 GCA_903823635.1 uncultured Planctomycetaceae bacterium | reverse complement strand
TCTGTTGCAGGGACTCATCATGTGGTTCGTGGCTTGGCCGGTGACGACAGCTTTTGTCGGCGGTGATGGTAAGTCTTTGGCGATTTTGGGATCTGTCGGGATCTTCCTCTGGGGCACAGGTCTGATCTTTGAAACTGTCGGAGATCTTCAACTGGCCCGCTTCCGTGCTGATGAACAGAACAAGGGGAAAGTACTTAATACCGGACTCTGGGGGATGACTCGACATCCGAATTACTTCGGAGATTTCGCCGTGTGGTGGGGACTGTGGATGTTCAGCGTCTCCTGCGGCGCACCGCTGTGGACGATTGTTTCACCGGCCGTCATGGGATTCTTTTTGATGAAAGTTTCCGGGGTCACTTTGTTGGAAAAGGACATCGCTGAACGACGGCCGGGATACGCCGACTACATCCGTTCTACAAATGCATTTTTCCCGGGACCTAAACGCCGTGGAAACTAAAGAACGGATCGATCAGATCAATGATCATCAAATGAAGAGAGTTCCCGTTTGAACCACGACTTCAGTGGTCATGGATTCGCAGCCACAACATCCTCCTGATCCAGCCAGCTAGGTCCGATCGTCACGTCGACGTCCAACGGAACATCCAGCGTCATCGCCCCCTGCATCTTTTCGCGAATCAGTGGAATCAACGCGGCCGTGTCGTCGCGATGACATTCGAACACCAGTTCGTCGTGAATTTGCAGCAGCAGAGTGGCTCGCAGTGAACTGGACGTTAAGGCGGCATCAACATCCAACATGGCTTGTTTGATCAGGTCGGCCGCTGAGCCCTGAATGACGGTATTGATCGCCGTTCGTTCGGGCATGTTGCGATTGATGCCGGTAGTACGACGAATCCCGGTGATCGCCCGACGGCGATTCAGAATCGTCCGAGCATACCCAGTGCGAACGGTGTCCGTAAGAACCTGTTCGCAGAATGACGCGACGCCCGAATACTTCGCGAAATAGTTGTCGATGAATTGAGCGGCTTCGTCTTTGCCGATTCCCAATGCAGCTGCGAGGCCCCACGGAGTCTGCCCGTAGATGACTCCGAAGTTGACGGCTTTGGCAATGCGACGGAGATCGGAATTGACCGCTTCGACTGGAACGCCAAAAACTTCGCTGGCCACGGCCGAGTGAATGTCAACGCCCTGTCGAAACGCTTCTCGCATGGCCAGATCGCCACTGAAATGAGCCAGCACGCGAAGTTCAATTTGTGAATAGTCGGCACAGACAAGCACCCAATCCGGATGGCCGGCACGAAACGCTCGACGCACCTGACGACCTTCCGGAGTTCGGATCGGAATGTTCTGCAGATTTGGATCGCTGGAACTCAGCCGTCCTGTGGCCGCCACGGTCTGATGAAACGTCGCGTGGATGCGTCCGGTCTGATCATTCACCAGCACAGGAAGAGAGTCGAGGTAAGTGCCCTTGAGCTTAATCAAATGGCGGCGTTCCATGATCTTCGCAGGCAGAGGATGCTGATGAGCCAACTCCTCCAGAACTTCCTGATCCGTGCTGGCACCCGTTTGAGTTTTACGAATCACGGGTAACTTCAGATCCGTGAACAGCACTATCGAAAGTTGCTTCGGCGAATCGATGTTGAATGTCCGGCCTGCCATGGCGTAGATCTCGGCCGTCAATCGATCGATTTCAATAGCCGCAAGGTCGCTCTGACGTTTGAGTTCCGGAACGTCGACACTGATGCCGGCAAATTCCATCTTTGCGAGAACTCGAATAAGCGGCGATTCCAGTGCATCATGCAGAGATGCCAGGCCATCTTCCTGCAATCCCTCCTGCAGACTTTTAGCGACCGCGGTCAAAAGTCGAAGTTGACGTTCGCAGCGGTTTGCTGATTCCTGAAACGGATCGACGGGTGCCACTGCGACATTGTCATCCTCTTCAAACATCGTCTTCTGACGGCCTTTGCGAGAATCCGCGATGGCCGCCTTCTTCACTGATTCTGTCGCATGACGATCAACGATTTCCGCGAGCTCATGATTCCTCGCGCCAGCATCCAGAAGATAGTCGGCAATGGAAGCGTCAAACAGTTGAACGGGAAGCGGCAATCCAGCGGACAGCAGAATATGACAAAGCGGCTTCGCGCTGGAAATGATTACTCGGCCGGGGAATGCAGAAATCCATTTCAGCAGAACTTCCGAGGCGTCTGCGGATTGCGTGCCGGACAAATCCACAAGGATGGTGCGTGTCCCGTTGGAAACGCCAACGCCCGTGAGCCGTTTCTGGCGCACGCCATTTCCGGACGTCATGAGTTCGACGAAGATGCTGCCGAGTGAGTCGAATGACTGCAATTCGGTAGACAACGATGCCGGGGTCTTGACGGTGATCGTATCATTCGACTCCGCTGTCATCCCGACTGCAGCACCAAAAGCAGCCACAACACTGGACTCACTACTTGGTGATTGTTCTTCTGACAGCAGCAGCGATTTCTGGCGAGTACTCTTTTTGTCAGAACTGTCAGCGGATTTACCTTCAGCCGATTTTGTTCGTTTGTTGCCAGATTGAGCAGTCGCACTGTTCGCCGAATCGTCTGGCTCGAGCACAAGCTTTTCACGCATCTCCGTCGCGTAACGGCGAAACCCCAAAACCGTGAAGAGATCGTAGAGAGCTTGGAAATCGGGATCGCATATGATTGCGGCTTCGAAATCCACCGCGATCGGCAGGTCGGTCCGCAGACGAACGAGTTCTCGGCTGAGTCGAGCCTGATCGGCAAACGTCACCAGGTTCTCCGCTAACTTCTTGCCGGGCGCTTTGTCTGCGTTCGCCAGGACATTATCCAGAGTTCCGAATTGCTCGATCAAAGTTCGGGCGGTTTTAGGCCCGACTTTGGGAACGCCCGGGACGTTGTCGACGGAATCTCCGACCAGAGATTGGAAGTCAACGACCTGATCCGGTCGTACGCCCCAGTCCTCCATCAGACCGGCTTCGTCCAGAAAGGTATTCTTCCGGCAGTTCAGCATGCGAACCTGGGGGCTCAATAATTGCCGGGCATCTTTGTCGGACGAAACGATGACGACATCAAGACCTTTAGCAGCGGCCTGGGCCGTCGCGGTCGCAATTACGTCGTCGGCTTCCCAGCCGGCCATTTCCAGAACCGGGATCCGAAAACCCTCCAAAAGTTGCTTGATCAGGGAAATTTGAGGACGCAGGTCTTCAGGCATCTCCGCCCGATTCGCCTTGTATTTGTCGTAAATTTCGTCTCTTTTGCCAGGCCCCGGGGAATCGAACGCGCAGACAAGGTATTTCGGTTTGCGGTCCCGGATGGCAAAAATGTCCCGCGTGAAGCCGAAAACGGCGTTTGTGGGCTGTCCCTGAGTTCCGGTCATCGGAGGAATAGCGTGGAAGACCTGAAACATCAGAGAAAATGTATCGATGATGTAGATGCAGTCGCGGCTCATGAGGAAAACTTGCCGATAACTTCGTGTTCGTGGGGAATTGGCCGGGCGAAGCTTACTGAATCCTGCTCAACGAGTAACGTGGTTCTGAGCTTGTGATCTCAATGGTGACTGTTTCCCCGTCGATGACAAAATGCGGGAACTCAGCAATTTGCATTTCTCCCCGCGTTTGGTACATTCAGAGACAATTGAGTTCTCAGACTGTTCAAATATTCAGGTGTCCAGAGGAGGGTTTTTGTGGTTAAGTTGCGTTTGCGTGATAATGAAAGTGTCAACGAAGCAGTGCGTCGGTTCCGTAAGTTGGTTGAACATGCCGGCGTGAAGAAGGAAATGCGCAAACGAGAATTCTACGAAAAGCCAAGTGACATTCGTCGTCGTGATCGCCGCCGTGCTGAGATGCGAGCACGTCGTGCTAATCAGCCACCAGAGCTGGAAGCGACATAGTTGATCCGAACAAAAGTGTTGATGACATACAGAGGGCGAGCCTGATTCGGCATCGCCCTCTTTTGTTGATACTCCGGTGTTTCTTCCTTTCTCGCGCTGCAGCGTTCTTCTCTAAATCGCAGCAGCATCCTGTC
>CAIJTV010001197.1:0-1638 GCA_903823635.1 uncultured Planctomycetaceae bacterium | reverse complement strand
TCCTCGTCCGACATGAAAGACACGCCCACCTCTTCGAAGGATTCCTACATCTGGCTTGCATGATGCTATGCCTGAAGGGGTTTTGAAACTGCCTCTAGTAAAGATCGTGTCAGATCGCCCCGGGTTGATTGCAGTCGACGTTGAATGCTCATCCAGCCAACTCCTGATTCTTTCCGAGAGCTATTCACCCGGCTGGAAAGTCACTGTGAATGGAGAGATGTCCTCGATTCTCAGAGCGGAAGTGGACTACATGGCTTGTGAGATTCCCGCTGGCCAGTCCCGCGTGCAGTTTCGCTTCGAGCCGGATAGTGTGACTGCTGGCTTTCGGATCTCCGTGACTTCTCTTTCGTTCTTGTGCCTTGGAGCCGCGGTGTTCTACCTTCTGAAGTTCCGTCAGATCTCTCAAAGAAAACCGGATGTGGGGCGAACGACCACAGATTCGCTAACACATTAAAACAACCGTCTGACGAATTATGGACTGGACTCTGATCTCGTTTTGGTCGCTCGCTCTTTTGCTGATTGTGGTCAATGCCGGAAGCCTGGTCCTGAACCTGCTCCTTCTTCCCGGTAACTGGCTGATGGTCGCGAGTTTGACCATTTATTTGCTTGGCACCAGTTTCGAACACGGTCCGACATGGACCATCCTGATCATTTCAGTGGCGCTTGCGGCTCTGGGCGAACTGCTCGAACTGATGCTTGGTTCTGCCAAAGCCGCAAAGAAAGGTGCCAGTCGCCGAGCCATGCTGTTGTCGTTGGTGCTGTCGTTTGTCGGCAGCATTGCCGGAACATTTCTGATACCGATCCCGGTGGTCGGCAGCGTCATCGGAGCTATCCTCGGTGCCGCTGCCGGTGCCTTTGGCGGCGCGTGGCTAGGCGAAGCATGGATCGGCACCGAGATGACTCGCCGCAACGAAATTGGCACCGCTGCAATGTCCGGGCGATTAATCGGAATGATTGCCAAGTTTGCGATCGGAACGGCGATCTTCGCCATTCAGATGGTCAGTTTTTTCTTTCGGTAGACCTCAAGCAGTTACTGCACAGCCAGCTTCGCAATCTCGTCAGCCGTCAAGGCTCGATTGAACACCGCGGCTTCATCAAGGCGGCCTTCCCAGTTGGAGTCGTTGTCGCTACGACCGCCGGGCATGAATTCTTCGATCGAAACGGCCGGAGCTTTACCTTCGATTTCAAGCTTTCCGTTCAGATAGACCTGAACCTTCTCGCCATCACGAACCAGAACGACATGGCTCCAGACCCAGCGAGGAATCTGGGTCTTGCCTGCCAGACGCTCCTCTGCAGACTGGCCATGCTGATAAATCAAAGTCCCGGTATGTCCGCTCTTTCCACCGACACCCAGATGCTCACCAAAATTGCTCAAGCCGTGGTCGTTATCTCGCGAATAAAACCAGCCGCTGACATCACGTCCGTCGTTCGGCATGCCGTTCCAGATCCAGAGCGAAACGCTATAAGATGTTCCAAGGTCGGCTGCTCGTGAACGCAGGCGACCGCCAACAAAGTGCGGTGCTCGGTTGGTGGCGTTTGCTCCGCAGAACGCTGCTGATTGAGCACCTTCAAGATAATACGTAATCGCAGCTTCATAGTGAGCATCGCGATGATGGCCGCTGAAGTCTGCTGCGACCG
>CAIJTV010001196.1:0-4840 GCA_903823635.1 uncultured Planctomycetaceae bacterium | reverse complement strand
GCAAATTTGATCATTCGTCCATCACATAGCTGGGTTGTTGATATTCTTCCTCAGCTGGATCAACAGGCGATTTACGAACGCTGGAACTTCGGTGCTGCGTTCAGTCTCAACGCGATGTCAACAAAGTCTATCCCGGTTCTGGCGTGCCCAAATGACGACACATCCGTTGGAGTGGATGGTGGTCTTTCTTACGTCGCGAATTGCGGAGTTGGAGACGGGAACATAGACCCATTGCTCACGCCTGCACCAGGTGCCCCGGCCGGTTTCGGTCATGGTTGGGCGTTTGAACCGTTGGCTTGGGGTGGTGGTACTGCTTCCGCAACTGCAAATGCAGAGCTGTGCAAGGAACTTGGCGTGTTTGGAGTAAAGATCGACTGCCTTAGCTCACCTTACTCCGGAACGGGCGCACCATCTGCGACTGACATTACAGATCCGTCCAGTGCAAACATTGGCCGCATCTATGACGGTGCCTCCAACGTAATACTTTTCACGGAAAATGTGAACGCTGGAAAGAACATTGCCACGGGTGGGGGTGGCAACTCATTTGCAGATCCATCACTCCGTAGTTGTGGCTTTTTCTTTGGTGTTGATAGTGGCACACCTGGGACATATGGGAATCTAACGAGTATCCCGTTCACGGTTCCGAGCGGCGTGGGAATCTCAGGGAACCGCTTTATCAATCAGGAAAAGAACGGTATTGATGGTGCTGCTCCAACTCCAAACAGCCGCCATATTGGGATCATCGTTGCCGCGTTCTGTGATGGTACGGTTAGAACAATCACTGAAAACATCTCACGCGACGTCTACACACGACTGATTACTTCAGGTGCAGCTCGTCCACGAACAATCAACCTTTGGCTTCCTGAAGCTCCAATGGGTGGAAACGAATTCTGATCCTCAGAAGACGTCACCTGAGACTTTCCTAAACCGTCTGGCTTTCATCAGGGCCAGACGGTTTTTTTGTTTCCACATTTCCGACACATCACATTGCTCGCTCGCATTTTGAAAACTGAGTCCTCTGATGTTATGCTGAGGGCATGGATTCCTTTCGTTTTCATTCCTTAGCCTGCCTGCTTCTCCTGCCGATGGTCGTCGTGCTGGTCGGCCTGTCCCTGCGAACTCGCAATAAGTCGACAGTTCTCTTCTCCAGCATCGCGACATTTAAATCTCTGCCAGTGACATGGATGCAGCGAATCCGCCGAACCTTGCCTTGGTTTTACGGTGCGGGATTGGCCCTTCTTACGATCGCTCTGGCCAGACCTCAGGCCGGGAAGTCTGAATCCCGAATGTCCGGCGACGGCATTGCCATCGAGATTGTCCTGGATGTCTCCGGTTCCATGGAGGCACTCGACTTCGAACTTAACGGCCAGAACGTCAACCGCCTTGAAGCCGTAAAGCACGTGATCACCGATTTTGCGATCGGTTCCGATGACGGCAAACTGGCAGGGCGAAAAGACGACCTCATTGGTGTCGTTGCCTTTGGCGGTTTCGCTGACAGTAAGTGTCCGCTAACTCTCGACCACGGCGCACTGGTTGACATCATTGACAGTCTGCAGATCCCCAAACCTGTTCGCGACAGACAGGGAAGAATCCTGAATGCAGAATCCATGCAGGAAGAACTGGCGACCGCGATCGGCGACGGCCTGGCCCTCGCGGCCGATCGCCTGCGTGATACCAACTCAAAAAGCAAAGTCATGGTGCTGCTGACAGACGGCGACAACAATGCGGGTGCCATCGAGCCGCGTGAAGCCGCCGCCATCGCGAAAGAACTGGGGATCAAAGTTTATACGATCGGGATCGGTCGTAATGACGTCGTGCCTGTCCCGCAGGAAGATGAGTTCGGCAGAACCGTGCTGGTGCCCGCTCGTTTTCGAATCGATGAGGAACTCCTGCGCGAGATCGCTCAAACGACCGGCGGCACATATTTCCATGCGTCGGATTCTGCAGGACTGGCCGAGGTCTACAGTGCAATCGATCGACTTGAAAAGAGTCGGGTCGAAGAATCAAAATACTCCGAGTATACAGAACTGTTTCGCTGGTTTGCGGGCTCCGGACTGGCCCTGATCGTTGCTGTCAATCTTCTTCTCGAAACACGTTTTCGATCGCTGCCGTGACTCTCATGGAATGGCAAACACCACAGTTTCTTTATCTGATTCTGCCGCTCTGCCTGAGCTGGTTGGCGCTGGCTCTGTATTCAGAAAAACGTCGACAGCGAGCACGTGAAACATTCATCGCCACTGCGATGCAGGGTCGCATTCTTCCTGCAACGTCTTGCTTTCGCTTCTGGTGCAAACTTCTGCTGTTTGAAGTCGCACTCGCCACAGGTCTGATCGCTCTCGCTGGTCCACGATTCGGGACGCAGGTCGAACAAGTCGTTCCTCGCGGCAGTGATCTCTATGTGCTGATCGACGTTTCTCGCTCGATGCTGGCCGACGATGTCCTTCCATCCCGGCTGGAACGAGCAAAAGCGGATGTAAGTTCGCTCGTTAATCGACTAAACGGCGAACGCATCGGACTGATTGCATTTGCCGGAAAGGCGGTCGTGAAGTGCCCACTCACGATCGATTACGATTCATTCCGAAGAGCACTCATGGAACTCGATCCCAACAGCGCGCCGCGAGGTGGTACTGCGATCGGTGATGCCATTCGCAAAGCCATTGAGGTCTTCCACGCGGGGACTCAGCGAGATCAGGCGGTGCTGTTGATTACAGATGGAGATGATCAGGAATCCTTTCCTCTGGAAGCAGCAACAGTGGCAGCGGAAAGAAAAGTCACGGTGTTTACGGTCGGGCTGGGTGATTCCAGCTCAGGGGCAAGAGTTCCCGGCCAGTCAGGTAATTCTTCATTCGTGGAGCATGAAGGCCAACAGGTGTGGAGCAAATTGAATGGAAGTCTATTAAGCGAAATCGCGTTGAAGACGAACGGAGTCTACATTCCGGCCGGCACTCGATCGTACGACCTCGGAGAACTCTATGCTCAGCATTTGCAGGGCAGAACCGGTGATCAATCAGAAACGCAGCAGCGAATTCGGAAGTCCGAACGGTTCCAGATTTTTCTGAGCCTCTCACTACTGGCGTTGCTGGTTGATCTGTGCATCAGCCGTTACTCAAACATTCCCATCCGCCAATCAACGGCCGCACCGACAGCGACTGGCTCTCCGGCAATTCGTTCTTCTCGACCAGATCGTGACAGAACATCTTCAAGAGCCCCTTCGCTTCCGGCTGCCACTCATCGATCTTCGATGACTCTCCCTTTGCTGGCCGGGATCAGCATCGGCTTGATGTCGGAACAAATTCTCGCTGGCGAATCTCACGAACAAGTCCGCGAGGGCCTGAAACACTATCAGGCGGCTGAATACGACTCCGCCGAAAAGCTATTCGCATCAGCGGCCACAGAGCTGGACAAGACCCAATCATCACAGGCTGCCGTCGCAGCATTCGACGAAGCGTGTGCTCTGCATCGCAACGGCGATAAAGAAAAGGCTCGTGAACGGTATCTGAAAGCGGGACTCAGTCCTGACAAAACAATCGCGACGGCTGCACATTTTAATCTCGGCACTTTGTCCGCGGAGAATGCCCGCAGCATCGCTGGAAAGAATCCAGAGAACGTCGCTCCCGAAGATCGCCAGAAGATCCTCGATGAACTCAAGCAGGCCGTGGCCTCTTATCGACACGCTCTGGAAATGAACCCGGAACACCAGCAGTCTCGCAGAAATCTGGAGCTGGTCCGAACGTGGATCAAGTACTACTCCGACCGCTGGAACGAGATCGATCGCCAGAAACGTCGAGATGAATCCAACCTGATTCAGTATCTCGAGTTCCTGATGACGACTCAGACTGCAATGCAGGACGCCATTCAGACGTTGCCCGAAAATGCTCCGCTCGATGTCTACGCTCAATTCAAAAAAGATCAGGATGAGCTCGCTGAAGAACTGCCGTTTCTGCGTGAAAAGATCGCCGCGGAACTGCTGCCTCAGGAATCCTCACCGGGAGCAAACACACCAACCCAGTTAACGCCGCCACAGTCAATACCGCCCGAGGTGAAAGCAGGGATCGAACTCCTGCAAAGCTGGTCCGACAAAGCCGCTGACAGTATGCAGTCGGCCTCGAATGCTCTCTTGAAAACGAAGACTGCAGATGCGGTGACGCATCAACAGGAAGCCGTGACTCAGCTCGACCAAATCTGGGACGCTGTCATCCCGTTTCATCCACTGTTGGCGAAAGAGCTGATCGACCAGACCGGGATTGCAGAGCAACTAACTCCGTTCAACACCAATCCATCGCCACCAACCGTGGAACCTGAATCGGCAGCCTCTCCGCTACCGGAAGGCTCTGTCCCGATCTCTCCTGCTCCTGAAGCTTCAGACAAAACTACTGAAACGGAAAAGCCCGCAGACAATACAGAGAACAGCAGCCCTCAGGCAGGATCAGCTCCGTTCTCTCCCGGCGCTGAAATCAACGAGTCGGAGCTGCAAGATCTGTTGGAGCAACAGTCGAAGACTCTTCGTAAAGCAAGATTGCTGGCTCCTAAGGCTCAGGCTGAACTCAGTCGCATTGAGGCGAATCCGGCTGAGGCTGCTTCTGCTGCACCAGTTCCAGAAGTAACAACGGACACTGATCCCGCCACTCCAACGCCCGCGCCTCAAGTCGATCCGGAGAAGATCAAGCAGGGTCTTCAGAAGGCCGTGGAACTTTCACCCAAAGCCGTTGAAGCGATGGAGATGACTGTCGACCATCTGCAGCGAAAAGACCCAAAGTCCGCCGCAGCATACGCCGAGGAAGCCCGTCGAATTCTGGAAGAGATTCAGAACGCTCAGCCCGAAAAGCCTCAGCAGGATAAG
>CAIJTV010001195.1:0-5019 GCA_903823635.1 uncultured Planctomycetaceae bacterium | reverse complement strand
AGCAATGGCTAAGCGGAATACCGTGCGGTCGATTGGGAAAGCCAACCGATATTCAGGGCCTGATTGTGCTGCTGGCCTCGGATGCCTCGGAGTGGATCACTGGAACTCTGATTCCCATGGACGGTGGGAATCTCGCGGCCAACGCAGGTGCGACATTACGGAAGCCCGTGCATCAATAAGCCTTCGGAAGCCAATGTCTTGACGTCATCATTGTGTCCGGTCAGTATCCGTTTCTGATTGCACCATGACGAAAAAATGAACGTCAGATGCTCCAATGCGACGACTAATTCAATGTCTTTTCAGGCTCACGGCATGACACTCGACGAACTACAGCAGTTGATTGATCGAATGTATTCTCGCAAAGATCAGGCACGCGGCGTGGAGGGCACCTTCATGTGGCTCATGGAGGAAATCGGCGAACTCGCAGCGGCTCTGCGTGAGTCACCTAAAGAAGAGATCGCCAAAGAATTTGCGGATGTTCTGGCCTGGCTGGCAACCATTGCAAATGTGGCCGGCATCAATTTGACCGAAGCTGTCCAGATGAAGTACGGCCAGGGATGCCCCGGCTGTCACAAAATGATCTGTGTCTGTGCAGATTCGGAAAAGCCATAACGTGCCTTTTACTTATTGATGTCCCCTGAGAATCTTTTCGCTCTCGCCCCGATCAATTGTTCGCGACGAAGAATTGCGACATGAGCGACGAGGGCTGTACCGTACGATCCTTGCTTCACTGATAGTTTCCGGTGTCTCACAATGCGTCGTCCGAACGAACGCGATTTGCCTGATTCAGCGAGATAGATTCATGATGCCTCCACGGATGTTGCTCCTGACTGTTCTCTGTGCGTGTACAAACTGGCTGACACCATTGGCGCAGATTTCACCCGCAGTCCTCGCGGATGATGCAAGGCCTGTGATTTTGCTGACAGGATTCGAACCGTTTGGCACCAGCCGTCCCGCAAATCCTTCATGGCAGGGCATTCGAAATCTGCATCAAACAGAATGGCACGGACATCAAATCATCGCTCATGAGCTACCTGTTGTCTGGGGCGAACCGCTCAAGCATCTGCAGAAGCTGATTGAACAGCATAAACCAGTCGCTGTCTTCTCCTTTGGTCAGGGAGGTGCAGACGGATTTGCTCTTGAATCTCGCGCCTCCAACCAGCGCGGTCAGATTCCGGATAACGACGGCAAACTTCCCGCGAAGATTGCGATTACTGCTGATGGTCCGGCGGAGTTCAAGGCGTCTCTTGACTGTGACGCAATGCAGCACCGACTGGCCGACAAGGGTTATCCCGTTCGAGTATCCCGCCGAGCAGGTCAGTATCTTTGCGAGGAGACTCTGTATTCGCTTGAGTATCTGCATGCCAGACATCCTGAGCTGGATGTCGCGTTTTGCCATGTCCCGCCGCTCGGAGCAACCGTAAGCGAAAAACGCGTGGACGCGAAGTACATTCAACAGTTCGTGGGGGATTATCTGGAAACCTGGCGAACTCTTCGAACAACTCAGAAAGCCGCTGACACAAAAGCAACTCCGACATCACTGATCGCCGCTGAGCCAACAACTCAGTCGGCAGAGAAGTCGAGCAAGGCCACAAACCCTGAGCTGCCGGCTGTCGAGAAACTGATCAAGCACTATTTCCTGTCATGGTCTGAGCAGCGTATGAAAGACTACGGAGATTGTTTTGCCGACGGTGCCGTTGTGCAGGAGATCAGTCGTGGCGGCGAAATCTATACTCAGAACAAAGTCCCGTTTGTCGCTGGCCAAGCCGCCTATCACAAATCGGCCGCCCATAAAGCGATCGAGGTTCCCGTAAAGACAGAGATTCGCTTTGAAGCCGATCTTGCACGAGCAGTCGTGTATTGGAAATTGACCGCCGGCCCGCGTTTACAATACGGCTACGATCACTTCACGCTGATCAAACAGGGTGACGAATGGAAGATCGTGAACCTGGTGTTCTATGGAACTGACGACAAAGAATAACCGGTCACCTGGCATTAATCGGATCGACGTCGATCGCAAACTCCACATCATCCGGCAATGACAGAGATTGCTCGGCAGATTGCCATAATTCCTTCACGAGCTCCGGCGTTTTCGCTGCGATCTGCAGATGAAATCGCCATAGCCCACGTAAACGAGTAATCGGGGCCGGGGCTGCTCCCAAAACCCGCACCGCTTCCGTCGCGCCTTTGCGAGCCGCCCTCAGCCGATCCGCGACGGCCTGTGCTGTCTGACGAGTACGCATCTCATCGGGCCCGCGAAAGATCACTCGCGCTACGCTGGAAAACGGCGGGGCCTGAGTGTCGTAACGTTCGGCCAACTCGTGCTGAGCGAACCCGATGAAGTCATGCTTCGATGCAAACTTCACTGCGGGATCATTCGGGCTTGTTGTTTGCACGAGAACTCTTCCGCCACGTTCGCCGCGGCCCGTTCTTCCGGCGACCTGAGCAATCAACTGAAACGTACGCTCGGCCGCACGAAGATCCGGCTGACGCAGCATCGTGTCCGCATCGATCACGCCAACAAGAGTGACGTTTGGAAAATCGAGCCCTTTGGCAATCATCTGAGTTCCCAACAGAATCTGCACCTCGCCCTTCCGAAACTTCTCCAGAGCCTCATCATGGCTGCCCGGCTTCTGCATGGAATCGCTGTCCATGCGAATCACCGTCGTATTCGGAAATGTATTCCGCACTTCTTCATCGAGCTTCTGCGTCCCCGTCCCAAGATATCGCACAGCAGGACTTTGGCATGTCGGGCAGGCCTTAGGCGGAGTGATTTCGTAATCGCAACTGTGACAAACAACGCATTGTCGGTCACGATGCCATGTCAGAGTAATATCGCAGTTCGGGCACTTGATGCCGGCTCCACAACTGCGACACCAGACCGTCGGCGAGTATCCCCGAAGATTCAAAAACAGAATAACCTGCCCTTTATCTTTCAACGCTCGATCAATCGCCCCATACAGCGCGCGGCCGATGGCGGATCCTTTTGCGATGCGTGGATCGCTTCGTGTATCGACAACCACCACCGGCGGCAGCGGTCTGTCTTCAACTCGACTGGGCATTGAGACCAGCACATCCAGTTTGCGAGTCGCCCGGATCCACGATTCCAGAGTTGGTGTCGCTGACCCCAGAATCAGCGGCACACGCTCATCGAGGCACCGCTTTCTGGCAACCTCGCGTGCATGATATCGAGGTGTGCTGTCCTGCTTGAATGACGGCTCATGTTCTTCGTCGATGACGATCAGCCCCAGATTCGGCGTCGGCGCAAAAACCGCACTGCGGGCTCCGACGACGACCTGAATTTCGCCGCTGGAAATCTGCTGCCACTGCCAGTGTCGTTCGGCATCGGTCATGTGACTATGCAGCACGGCGACTGTGGAAAATCGGCTGCGGAAGCGACGAATCGTCTGCGGCGTGAGGCTGATTTCCGGCACCAGCACAATCGCCTGCCGACCATAGCTGACCACTTCACGAATCGCGCGGATATAGACTTCCGTCTTGCCGCTACCAGTCACACCATGCAACAACAAAGTTTCATGTGCGCCGGCTCGAATCGGCTGCAGAATTCTGTCCAGAGCCTGCTGCTGCTGAACGTTCAATTTCAGGTCTGCCTGTTGCTGCACCGGCAACAGATCATCGCCGGAAATCTCGGAACGAATTCTTAACGCCTTGATGAGTCCTCGTTCCTGCAATGACTTCAGCGGTCCGGGACTGCAACCGGCTCGTTCGCAAAGATCCGTCGCCGTCACAGGGCCGGTCGATTTCTGCAGAACCTCGATCACCATCTTCTGCTGACGACTCAGACGCGCGGAAGTGAGTTTCTCTTCCGTGCCCGGAACAAGAATAAAATTCTGTACTTCTCGTGTACCGCTCTTCTTGCGAACGCCGGCCGGAATAACGCTGTCCAGCACTTGGCCCCAGCCGCATAAATACCGTTCGCCGATCCAGCGAGTCAGCTCCAGCATCTGATTGTTCAGCAACGGTTCGCTGTCGAGCAACTCTTCGATCGGCTTCAGACGCTTCTGGCCGGACTCACCGGGCCTGATCGCCACACAGTAACCGACAACGATCCGATTGCTTCGCCCGAGCGGAGCCTTCACGCGTTGTCCGGGTTTGATCAGATCTCGCAATGGTTCTGGAATCGAATAGGTGTAAGGCCGCTCCAGCGGTAAATTAAACACGACCTCTGCGACCTTCACATCCTCGATCGCAGCGTGCTCCCATTCACGCATCTCCGCAAAGCCAAATTGTCCCTGAGAACTCACTATCGTCGCTCACTCAATAACGCTTACCAATCTCATCGAGGCGGTATGTTACTTTCACGGAGCGAAAGACGACACTCAATCGTGCAACAAGCAGAAGGTGCCCAGTCAGTAAAGGGTTTCGGCACAGAGAGAACGCTCAATCCAGCACGGATTCCTGAGAGTATTGCGATTCGCTCTCGTCGAATACGGAACCGCCGGCGGACATGTCCAGCTCCCAGATCGAATCCATTCTGGATCCATCGGCGTCATCGTCTGGCAGGTTATAGCCTCGGAAAATCGCCGAATCATGATCGTGATCGCGACTTGTCTTCAAAGACGATTCCGGAGCCTGTGTTTCTCGAATCAAAAGCAAACCAGAACATGGAACATCATGCCCCTTGACCTGAACCTTGAGTTCCGGCCAAACCGTCGAGCGAGTCAACATCTCAAATCCACTGGGCATTACGAGCACGGTATCGCCGAGCATTGCGGCTGATACTCCAGGATGCCAGAAGATCGGAACTGGGCCCTGCAATTCAAACTCGGAGGACGGCGTCAGTTGATGTTCGCTCGTGCGATAACCAATGATGTCAGCCTGATCACACAGTTGCCATTCGGAGGGCAGACCGAACTTGTCGTAAATGCGTTTGACCTTCGGCCAGACATCTTTCAACTGCTGACCGTGTCGCGAAAAATAAATTCCCGTGGCATGCATCATGACTGCTTTTTGATGAGCCGCCCAAAGATCCTGAGGAACCTCATCCAGACACACTGT